>JAASTF010000009.1 GCA_021767525.1 Paracoccaceae bacterium | reverse complement strand
TTCCTCGAACGTCACGTGCTGTTCGGAATACAGCGAATGATCCGACCAACGTGCCACGGTCCGCGCCGCGCCCTTGTACAGCATCAGCTTGACGGTGCCGCTGACGTGCTCCTGGCTCTTGTCGATCAGCGCCTGCAGCATCTCGCGCTCGGGGCTGAACCAGAAGCCGTTATAGATCAGCTCGGCATAGCGCGGCATGATCGAGTCCTTCAGATGGCCGGCGCCGGAATCCAGCGTGATCTGCTCGATCCCGCGATGCGCCTCCAGCAGGATATCGCCGCCGGGCGTTTCGTAGACGCCGCGCGATTTCATCCCGACAAAGCGGTTTTCCACGAAATCCAGCCGCCCGATCCCGTGCTTTTTGCCGTATTCGTTCAGTTTGGTCAGGATCGTGGCGGGGCTCATCGCTTCGCCGTTGATCGACACGGCATCGCCACGCTCGAACCCGATCTCGATATATTCGGGCTCGTCAGGCGCCTGCGTCACCGGATCGTCGGTGCGCTGATAGACGTAATCGGGTGCCATTTCGCCCGGATCTTCCAGCACCTTGCCCTCGGACGAGGTGTGCAGCAGGTTCGCATCCACCGAAAACGGCGCTTCGCCGCGCTTGTCCTTCGCGATGGGAATCTGGTTCTGCTCGGCGAATTCCAGCAGCTTGGTCCGACTGGTCAGATCCCATTCACGCCAGGGTGCGATCACCTTGATATCGGGGTTCAGCGCATAAGCCGACAGCTCGAACCGCACCTGGTCGTTGCCTTTGCCTGTCGCGCCGTGGGCCACGGCATCGGCACCGGTTTCGGCGGCGATTTCGACCAGCCGCTTGGAAATCAGCGGCCGTGCAATCGATGTGCCCAGCAGATACAGCCCCTCGTACACCGCATTGGCGCGGAACATCGGGAACACGAAATCGCGCACGAATTCTTCGCGGATATCCTCGATATAGATGTTCTCGGGCTTGATCCCCAGCATCTCGGCTTTCTTGCGGGCGGGTTCCAGCTCTTCGCCCTGACCCAGGTCGGCGGTGAATGTCACCACCTCGCAACCGTATTCGGTTTGCAGCCATTTCAGGATGATCGAGGTATCAAGGCCACCGGAATAGGCCAGCACGACTTTCTTGGGCGCGGACATGGAAATCTCCATTGGATCGGTTTGCCTTCGCCTAGCGCCTTTACGCGGCGGGCGCAACATCCGCCCGGTGTGCCAAAGAATACCGTGCGGCTGTCTTGCCAAGGCCGAATTTGCCCGCCATCACGGGTGCCATGACAAGTTTTCAGGATATGGCCCGGGTGGCCGAACGCGCCATGCGCGAGGTGTTTCCCGAAACGCCCTTGCAGCAGAACGCCCACCTGTCCGAGCGGTTCGAGGCCGAGATCTGGCTGAAGCGCGAGGATCTGTCGCCGGTGCGGTCCTACAAGCTGCGTGGGGCGTTCAATGCCATGCGCAAAGTGCTTGAGGCGCAGCCCGATCAAAAGCTGTTCGTTTGCGCCAGCGCCGGCAATCACGCGCAGGGCGTGGCCTTTATGTGCAAGCATTTCGGCGTGCGCGGCGTGATCTTCATGCCGGTCACGACGCCGCAGCAGAAAATCCAGAAAACCGAGATTTTCGGTGGCGAGGCCGTGGAAATCCGCCTGACCGGCGACTTTTTCGACGACACGCTGGCCGAGGCGCAGGCGTTTTGCGCCGAGCAAGGCGGGCATTTCCTGGCGCCCTTCGATGATGAGGATGTGATCGAAGGGCAGGCCAGCGTCGCGGTGGAAATCGCGGTGCAGATGGGCGGGGCGCCCGACCATATCATCCTGCCGGTCGGCGGCGGAGGCCTGTCGGCGGGCGTGCGTTCGTTCTTTGGCTCGCGTTGCCGCTATAGTTTTGTCGAACCGGCGGGCGGGCGCAGCCTGTTTGCTGCCGTCCAGGCGGGTGAGCCGGTGACGCTGGACCGGGTCGACAGCTTTGTCGATGGCGCATCGGTTGCGCGGATCGGGCAGCGCCCTTTCGAACGTCTGCGCGATATCGACCCGTCCGATGTTCTGTCGGCGCCGGAAAACCGCATCTGCGGCACCATGCTGGACATGCTGAATGTCGAGGGCATCGTGCTAGAGCCCGCCGGCGCACTGGCGGTGGACGCATTGGTGGATGTGGCCGACGCGATCCGCGGCAAGCGGGTGGTTTGCGTGACATCAGGCGGGAATTTCGATTTCGAGCGTCTGCCCGAGGTCAAGGAACGCTCGATGAACTGGCAGGGATTGAAAAAGTATTTCATACTGCGCCTGCCGCAGCGCCCCGGTGCCTTGCGCGATTTCCTGGATCTGCTGGGGCCCGATGACAACATCACGCGCTTTGAATACCTGAAAAAGAACAGCCGCAACTTCGGCTCGGTCCTGATCGGGATCGAAACCACGGGTGCCGAGAATTTCCCCGTGTTGTTCGAGCGTGTGAATGCGCGCGGCTTTGCCTTCCGCGACGTAACGGATGACGAGGTACTGGCCGATTTCCTGATCTAGGCGCTGGATTTCAGCGTCGACAGAAAGGCATCGCGCGACGTGTCATAACAGCCCAGTATACCGGGCAGATCGACCTGTGCCGCCTGGCCGGCATTGCACAGCCCTTCGCCAGCTTCGCAAAGCTCCGAAAACTCCGCAAAGCCCAGGTTCAGCGCGCAGCCTTTCAGAAAATGCAACTCGGGCCCAAGGCTGTCATCAGGCGGACCAGCGCGCAGACGCGCGATGCCTTCATCCACTTCTTCCAGGAATAGCTCGACGATTTCGTCAAAGCAGTCTGCGCCCACTTCCTCGCGCAGGGTGTCGATGCGTGCCCAATCGATCATGCGAACCTCCGACCGCCAGATTTGGCGACACGGGTTAAGAAAATGACAGCGCGGCCTTTCGGGGATTGTGCAATTTTAGGTTTCACCCTTCCTTAAACTCCGCCCTGCACAACCGAAAAAACAGCAGAACGAAAGGCGGGTTTCGTGCAGGCACCCCCCCTCAAGCATACGCCAGAAACCTCGGCAGGGTCCGGGGCGTTGCGCGTGCTTGTGGTCGATGACAGCCGCGTGCAGCGGCGTATTCTTGCGGCATCCCTGCGCCAGTGGGGCTATTGCGTGGACGAGGCGGATTCTGGCCAATCCGCGCTGGATCAGTGCCGCATCACCCCGCCCGACCTGGTGTTGAGCGATTGGATGATGCCGGGGATGGACGGGTTGGAATTTTGCCGTCAGTTTCGGGCGCTGCCGCGCGAAAGTTATGGCTATTTCATCCTTCTGACCTCGAAAACCGAAAAAGACGCCGTGACCCAGGGCTTGGATTGCGGCGCCGACGATTTTTTGACCAAGCCGGTCAACACGCCCGAATTGCGCGCGCGGATGAATGCCGGCCAACGCGTTCTGCGAATGGAGCGTGAACTGCACGCCAAATCGCAAAGGCTGGCCGGCGCGCTGGACGAGTTGCAAAGCCTTTATGACGCGATTGACCGCGATCTTGTACAGGCCCGCAAGATCCAGGAATCTCTGGTGCCCGAACGGTTTTGCACCTTTGGAAAAACCCAGGTGTCCATGCTGCTGAAGCCCTGCGGCCATGTCGGCGGCGACCTTGTGGGCCTGTTCTGTCCGGGTGAAAATCGGCTTGGCGTCTATTCGATCGACGTATCGGGGCATGGGATCACCTCGGCGCTGATGACCGCGCGTCTTGCCAGCTATCTCAGCGGGCGCTTTCTGGACCAGAACATTGCCCTGACCCGCCGGTTAGAGCGGTTTTTCGTCATGCGTCCGCCCGGAGAAGTGGCGCGTATCCTGAATGACAGGTTATTGGCCGATGCCGGGGTCGAAGAGTATCTGACCATGGCCTATGCCACCGTCGATCTGCGGTCGGGCCGGTTTGGCATGGTGCAGGCCGGTCATCCGCACCCGGTGCTGCAGCGCGCGGATGGCCGCATCGAATACCTGGGGCAGGGCGGTTTGCCGATCGGGCTGATCCCGGGCGCGGATTATACCTGTTTCCAGGGGCATTTGCGGGCCGGTGACCGGCTTTTCCTGTATTCCGACGGCTTTACCGAAAGCGAAAACCTCAAGGGTGACATGCTGGGTGAGGATGGGCTGGCCCGGCTGCTACGCGCGCAGGCCGACCGCCGCGGACCGGAAATGCTGGACGATATGTATTGGCAATTGCGCGAACGCGAAGGCGGCAGCGCGATGGCGGATGACGTCTCGGCGGTGCTGTTGGAATATGGCGGGCCGCAATAGCATGCCCAATGGCTTCAGCGCTGGGCGAACCGCGCCACGAAATGCCTGTCGCCGCTATTTCCCAGCTGCTGCGCGGCCAGACGGGGCGGGGCCCAGACCACGCTATGATCCTGTTCGATGGGCGGGCCAAGCGGGCGCACGGGCCGCGCGATAAAGACAAGACACAGCTTTTCCGCCCACAGATCATATTCCGGCATGTAAACGAAACGGCGAAACGCGCCCAGGCGCCTGGGCTTTGCGATGGTCCAGCCGGTTTCCTCGTAAACCTCGCGGTGCAGGGCGGCGAGGGGTGATTCGCCTGGATCGATCCCGCCGCCGGGCAATTGCAGCTCGGGGCGCGGTTTTTCCTGAAAGGTCAGCAGCAGGTCGCCATCGCGCGGCAAGATCGCGTAAGCGCCCGGTCTTGGGCGATACTTGATGTCGTGGCGCGGCGCCGGGCCGAATCGCGGGATCATCCTGAGCTCCTTGGACAGCGCCTTGCGACGCCTATATGGAGGCGGTATGCCAAACCAAGGCGCCAAAGGAAATCCCATGACCATCGGATCGAAACTCGCCTGGGACGATGTCGTATTGCCGTTCCAGCTGGACAACTCGGACATGCGCGGCCGCGTCGCGCGGCTTGACGGGGTGCTGGATGGCATACTGAAGCAGCACGATTATCCGCCGCAGGTCGAAGCGCTGGTTGCGGAAATGGCGTTGTTGACCGCGCTGATCGGCCAGACGATCAAGCTGCGCTGGAAGTTGTCGCTGCAGGTGCAATCCAAAGGCGCCGTGCGGATGATCGCCACCGATTATTTCGGCCCGCAAGAGGATGGGCAGCCCGCCCGCATCCGTGCCTATGCCAGTTATGATCCCGAAAAGCTGACCGACGGCGCCCCGTTCCAGCAGGTGGGCGAAGGATACTTTGCCATCCTGATCGATCAGGGCAAGGGCATGGCCCCGTACCAGGGCATCACGCCGCTGGCCGGAAAATCGCTCGCCTCTTGTGCCCAGGCCTATTTTGCCCAGTCCGAACAGCTGCCGACGCGCTTTGCCCTGTCGTTCGGTCAATCGACCGAGGTGGGCGGAGAGGAACATTGGCGCGCGGGGGGCATCATGGTGCAGCACATGCCCAAGGCCTCGCCGCATGTGACGGGCGGCGGCTCGGGCGAGGGGGGGTTGCTCCGTGCGGATGACGTGGTGTCTGGCGACAATCGCGACGATTGGAACCGGGTGAATATCCTGCTGGATACGGTCGACGAGTTGGAGCTGATCGGCCCCTCGGTCACCTCGACCGATCTGTTGGTGCGATTGTTTCACGAAGAACAGCCGCGCGTTTTCGATGCACAGCCTGTGCGCTTTGGCTGCACCTGTTCCGAGGATCGCGTGCGCCAAAGCCTGTCGATCTACTCGGCCAAGGATATCGAGAAGATGACGACCGATGATGGCCGGGTGACCGCCGATTGCCAGTTCTGCGGCGCGCATTACGACCTTGATCCCGAAACGCTGGGCTTCGAGGCCAAGAAAGACTCCGATGACGAGTGACCCGCTGGCCCCGGTAATTGCCGCATTGGGCCGGAACAGTGCCGCGTCGTCAGATTTCGATCTGAACCCCGGCACCCTTCTGCCCGAGGGGCGCAGATTGCGCCCCGCCGGCGTTTTGGTGGGGCTTTTGCCGCGTGATACCGGGGTTCAGCTAATCCTGACGAAACGCTCAAGCCACCTGAAACACCATCCCGGGCAGATCGCCTTTCCGGGTGGCAAGGTCGACCCCGGCGATCGGGACGAGGTTGCCGCCGCTTTGCGTGAGGCGCATGAAGAAATCGGCCTGAACCCCGCGAATGTCGAGGTGTTGGGAACGCTGCCCAGCCATGAAACCGTTACCGCCTTTCGGGTGACACCGGTGATCGCGCGCATTCATGCCCCGTTCGAGTTCATCCCCGAGCCGGGTGAGGTGGACGAGGTGTTCGAGGTGCCGTTGGCCCATGTCACCGATCCGGCGCAATTCATGGTTCAGTCGCGCCGCTGGCGGGGCACGATGCGGCACTATTTCACCGTTCCGTGGGGCCCCTACTATATCTGGGGCGCAACCGCGCGTATCCTGCGCGGGTTGGCGGACCGGATGCAAGGCTGATGCAGATCACCGACGATTGGATACGCGAACCGGGGTTGCAGCGGGTCTGTGCCGTGCTGACAGATGCCGGGCATCAGGCGTTGCTGGTGGGGGGGTGTGTCCGTAACGCCCTGTTGGGCGCGCCGGTCAGCGACATGGATATCGCCACCGACGCGCGACCCGAAACTGTGATCGATCTGGCCGAAAAGGCCGGGATCAAGGCGGTGCCGACGGGCATTGACCACGGCACTGTCACGCTGGTGGCCAACGGCATCCCGCACGAGGTGACGACCTTTCGCCAAGATGTCGAAACCGATGGGCGCCGCGCCGTCGTGGCCTTTGCCGATGACGTGGCCGAGGATGCGCGCCGCCGTGATTTCACGATGAACGCGCTGTATGCCCGGGCGGATGGCACCGTGATCGATCCGCTGGGTGGTCTGCCCGATTTGCAGGCCCGGCGCGTGCGGTTCATCGAGAATCCGGCCCAAAGGATCGAAGAAGACTACCTGCGAATCCTGCGATTTTTCCGATTTCACGCGTGGTATGGCGATGCGCAGGCCGGGCTGGACCCCGAGGCGCTGGCCGCCATCGCCAGCCATCTGGACGGGCTGCCGAAACTGTCGCGCGAACGTGTGGGGGCCGAGATCACCAAACTGCTGTGCGCGCCCGATCCTGCGCCTTCGGTGGCGGCCATGCGCAGCGTCGGGGTGTTGGGCGTCGTGCTGCCGGGGGCGGATGACACAGCGCTGGCGCCGCTGGTTCACTTGGAGCAAGTCCATGCAACCCCGCCCGACGCGATGCGTCGCCTGGCCGTTTTGGGCGGGCAGGACGTAGCTGACCGGCTGCGTCTGTCCAAATCAAACACACGACACTTGGATACGCTTCGTGCAGGAATAGAGGCCGATATGCCGCCAGCGATCCTTGGCTATCGGTATGGCGGGCAAACAGCGCGCGACATCTTGTTGCTGCGCGCCGCGATGATGGGGCAGCCGGTGGCGCCGGGCGCGCTGGACCAGGCCGATCACGGTGCCGCGCAGGTCTTTCCGATAAAGGCCGCCGATCTGATGCCCGATTACCAAGGCCCCGCGCTGGGCGCGCGCTTGGCCGAGCTGGAAGAGCGCTGGATCGCCTCGGGCTTTGCCCTGACGCGCGAACAGCTCTTGCGTTGACGCGGGGCGGCTTTGCGCCACTATTCACCGGGTCCGCCTGTTGAAAGTGACCCGTTGCAACACCTGATTGACCCGTTCGAACACGCCGAAGGCCCGCCGCCGCAAACGCTGGCGCGGTTTTTCGGTTGGGCGCTGAAAGGGTCGTGGCCGGTTCTGATCCTGGCAACCGTCGCCTCGGCCGTGGCCGGCGTGATGGAGGCGGGCACAGCCCTGATCCTGGGCTGGGTGGTCGATGGCGCGGTCGAAACCGGGCGCGAGGCGTTTCCGACGGCGCAAAACATCGCGCTGCTTGTCGGGGCGGTCGTGTTTTTCATGGTGCTGCGGCCCGTCACCTTCGGCCTGTCCTCGGCCGCGAACGCGATGCTGGTGCAACCCAATTTGAACCCGCTGGTCCTGTCGCGGCTGCATCGCTGGACGTTGGGGCAGGCGGTGCGCTTTTTCGACAACGATTTCGCGGGCCGGATCGCGCAGAAACAGATGCAAACCGCTCGGGCGATCACCGATGTCGTGGCGGAATCGATCAATGTGGTGGCGTTTGCCCTGGCCTCGCTTGCCGGGTCGGTTGCGCTGCTGGCGTCGATCGATGGGCGGGTGGCCTGGGTGTTTTTGGGCTGGCTTGGTGTCTATTTCTTGGCGATCCGCTGGTTTCTGCCGCGTGTGCGCGAACGGGCCGGGCGGCGGGCCGGGGCGCGGGCGCATGTGTCGGGGCAGATCGTCGACACGATCACCAATATCAAGACGGTCAAGCTGTTCGCCCACGACGCGCACGAAGATCAGGCTGCCCTGACCGCGATGGATGGCTATCGGAGCAGCGCGCTGCATTTCGGGCGGCTGGCGGCGGGGTTTCGGCTGGTTCTGATGACGCTGGCGGGGGTCTTGCCTGTTCTGCTGATCGGCATGACCCTGTGGGACTGGCGCGCCGGGGGTGCGACGCCGGGTGATATCGTGGCCGCCGGCGCCGTGTCGATCCGCATCGCGCAGATGACCGGCTGGGTCAGTTTCACGTTAATGACCATCTATTCCAATGTGGGCGAGGTCGAGGATGGGATGCGCACCCTGGCCCCGCCCGTGCGGTTGGAGGATGCGCCGGACGCCACGGAATTGCAGGTGCCGAATGGCGAGATTCGGTTCGATCATGTCAGCTTTGCCTACGGGCGCGATGTGGGCGGGGTGCAGGATATCGACCTGACCGTGCGCCCGGGCGAAAAGCTGGCCATCGTGGGCGCATCGGGTGCCGGGAAATCGACGCTGGTTTCGCTGCTTTTGCGGCTGCATCAGCCGGAACAGGGTCGAATCCTGATCGACAGGCAGGATGTTTCAACCGTCACCCAGCAAAGCTTGCGCCGTGCCATCGGGATGGTCACGCAGGAAACCGCGATGTTCAACCGCTCGGCCCGCGACAACATCCTGTATGGCCGGCCCGATGCCGAGCACACCGACATGATCGCCGCCGCCGAAAAAGCCGAGGCGCATGACTTCATCAAGGATATGGCCGATCACAAGGGCCGCCCGGGATACGACGCGCATCTGGGTGAGCGGGGCGTGAAACTGTCTGGCGGACAGCGGCAGCGGATTGCCTTGGCGCGCGCGATCCTGAAGGACGCGCCGATCCTGGTGCTGGACGAGGCGACATCGGCGCTGGATTCCGAGGTTGAGGCCGCGATCCAAAGCGCGCTGGAACGCGTGATGGAGGGCAAGACAGTGCTGGCCATCGCGCATCGCCTGTCCACAATCAGCCAGATGGACCGCATTATCGTGCTGGATCAGGGTCGCATTGTCGAACAGGGCACCCATGACGATCTGCTGGCGCGCGGCGGGCTTTATGCGCGGTATTGGAACCGGCAGTCGGGCGGCTTTATCGGGATGAGCGACGCCGCCGAATAAGGGCTTTGCCCGCGATGGCGGGTGCGGTATCTGCGGCTCATGGAACGCCACACCATTCAACGCCTGGGTCACCAGGGCGACGGGATCGCCCCCGGCCCCGTCTTTGCGCCGCTGACCCTGCCGGGAGAGGTGGTCGAAGGCGTGCGCGACGGCGCGCGGCTGTGGGATGTGAAAATCATTACACCGTCGGATGACCGGGTTGCCCCGCCCTGCCGGCATTTCAAATCCTGCGGCGGGTGTCTGTTGCAACATGCCAGCGACGCGTTCGTGGCGACGTGGAAACAGGATATCGTGCGCACCGCCCTGCAGGCACAGGGTTTGGAGGCCGCGTTTTTGCCCATCCACACCTCGCCCCCGCGCAGCCGGCGTCGGGCGGGCCTGTCGGCACGGCGCACGAAAAAGGGTGCGATTGCCGGGTTTCATGGCCGCGCCTCGGGGACGATCGTGGAAATCCCCGACTGCCAGCTGGTGCATCCCGATTTGCTTGCCGCCCTGCCTTTGGCCGAGCGGTTGGCGGTGCTGGGCGGCAGCCGCAAGGGCGAGTTGTCGGTGATGGCCACGCGCAGCCTGAACGGGCTGGATATCGCCGTGACCGGCGGCAAGGAATTGGACGGCCCCCTGCGCGTCGCCCTGGCGCAAGAGGCCGAGGCGGCAAAACTGGCCCGCCTGGCGTGGGAGGACGAGGTGATCGCCACCCGTTTGCCGCCCGCGCAACAGATGGGCCGGGCCGAGGTGTCGCCGCCCCCGGGCGCCTTCCTGCAAGCGACCGAGGATGGCGAGGCCGCGTTGCTGGCCGGCGTGGTCGAGGCGGTGGGCGACGCGGCGCGAGTGGTCGACCTGTTCGCCGGTTGCGGCACTTTCACGCTGCCATTGGCCGAGCGGGCCGAGGTTCTGGCTGTCGAAGGCGAGGCCGAGATGCTGCGCGCGTTGGATAAGGGCTGGCGCATGGCGCAGGGTTTGAAAAAGGTGACGACCCAGGCGCGCGATCTGTTCCGCAACCCCCTGCTGCCCGAAGATCTGGCGCGCTTTGACGCCGCGGTGATCGACCCGCCCCGCGCGGGTGCCGAGGCGCAGGTGGCGGAGCTGGCCGCCAGCGGCATTGCTACCATCGCCTTTGTGTCGTGCAACCCCGTCACCTTTGCCCGCGATGCGCGGGTGCTGGTCGATGCGGGCTGGCGGCTGGATTGGGTGCAGGTGGTGGATCAATTCCGCTGGTCCCCGCATACGGAACTTGTGGCCCGCATGACGGCCCCCCATATCTGACCGCGATTTCAATTACCGAAGGGACAGGCCACACATGCGCGCGAAGATCGCGAGATTTCTGGAACAGGCATGGGTCAAGAACGGCATCATCGCCGTCATCATCTTCAACGCGATCATCCTGGGTTTCGAAACCTCTGAAACGGTGATGGCGCGGGCCGGTGGGCTGATCGTGGCGCTGGATATGCTGTGCCTGGCGGTGTTCGTTCTGGAAATCGGGCTGAAACTGGTGGCCTATGGGCGTCGGTTTTTCGCGTCCGGCTGGAACCTGTTCGATTTCGCAATCGTGGCCATCGCACTGGTTCCGGCGGGGCAGGGCCTGTCGGTTCTGCGGGCGCTGCGGATCTTGCGGGTGCTGCGGGTTGTCTCGGCCACCCCACGCTTGCGCCGCGTGGTCGAGGGGCTGTTTTCCGCATTGCCCAGCATGGGCAGCGTGTTTCTGCTGACGACGTTGGTGTTCTATATCGGCGCGGTGATGGCGACCAAGCTGTTCGGCGCGGCCTTTCCCGACTGGTTCGGCACGCTGGGGCGCAGCGCCTATTCGCTGTTCCAGATCATGACGCTGGAAAGCTGGTCGATGGGCATCGTTCGCCCCGTGATGGAGGTTTATCCCCACGCCTGGGCATTCTTTGTGCCTTTCATCCTGGTCACCACATTTGTCGTGGTGAACCTTGTGGTCGGTCTGATCGTCAACTCGATGCAGGATGCGCACCACCAGGAAGACAACGAACGCACTGATGTTTACCGTGACGAGGTTCTGGGCCGTCTTGCCGCGATCGAGGCCAAGCTAGATGCGCGCGACGAAAAACGTGATTAGCACCGCGTGAAATTCACTGGCCCGGTATCGCGCCGATGGTGTATTCATGCCCGCAACAGGCAAATCGCTATGGGCAGGATTTTGGGGCAATGGTGCGTTTTCTGGCAATTCTGGCGGCTGTGCTGGCTCTTTCCGGCTGCGCCAGCAAGTTCAAAACCTATGATGGCCCCGAGGTCACGCATGTTCTTGTGAACAAGGGTGCGCGCAAGATGTATCTGCTGCATCACGATACTGCGCTGAAATCCTATGATATCGGTCTTGGCTTTGCACCCGTGGGGCACAAGCAGGTCAAGGGTGACGGCAAAACGCCCGAAGGCACCTACATCATCGACCGGCGCAACCCCAAAAGCGAGTTTCACCTGTCCATCGGCATCAACTATCCACGCGATGCCGACAAACGGTCGGCGCGCGAGGCGGGCGTCAATCCGGGTGGAGATATTTTCATCCACGGGCGGCCGTGGAAATACCGCAAGGGTGGCCGCGATTGGACGGCGGGATGCATTGCCGTCACGAATCGTGAAATGGAAGACATCTATGCGATGGTAAAGAACGGCACGCCGATCACGATCACGCCGTGATCAGCCGCCCATGATCAGGGTCCACCAGATCTTGCCGTTGTTTTCCTGGTGCCAGCTAAAGCCCATCCGCCGTGCGTTCGGATCGACGATCACGCGGCGGGTGTCGGGTTGCTCCATCCAGGCGCCCAGGGTTTCCAGCTCGGTTTCGTAGGTTTCCGAGATATTCTCGCCCAGCATCGGCCCGGTATATCCCACGCGGCGGACCCGATCGATCGGGGACGAGCCGTCAGACCCGAAATGCCACGGGCGGTTCTGTACCGACATGTCGCGCGAATGGGTGGCGGCGGCGGCGGTCAATTGGGCATCCAGCTGCACCTCGGGGGCGCCGGCTGCACGGCGCAGCGCGTTCACGGAATCAAGCATCCGGTACTGGATGCGCGCCTTGTCATTCGCGCCGATGCGATAGACCTGCGGCAGCGGCTTGCCATCCGGCCCCATCGTTTGCGGCACGGGCGCACAGGCGGAAAGACCAAGGGCAAGTGTGACCAGAAGGGCTGCGATACGCATGGTGTTGTCCGCTTCGTCGATTAGGATGCGCCCTGCCTTATCGCGCCGGGCGTTGTCATTCCAACCCACTTCGGCGTGAGTTGGCCAAATGACGCCTGTTTGATTTGCGACTGCGGCATTCGCGCCATATTATGCGCGATAATCGAATGCACACCTCTTCGGAGAAGACGATGACCAAGTTTTCGCCCAAACCCATGAACCGCCGCGCGTTTCTTGCCACGGGCACCGCAATGCTGGCCGCGCCCGCGCTGGCCCAAAGCAATTCCGACGTGAACGGCGCCGGCACCGTCGAGGTCGAGCGCGACCTGAGCCAGGCGGTCCGCCGCAATATTTCCAGCTTTCGCACCTTGGATTGGCGGCCCTATTTCTCGGACCTGAGCAACGGCGCCATCCTGGTGGATATCGACAGCCGCGCCCTGCATTACTGGTCGGCCGATCAAAGCATCTACAAGCTTTACCCGTCGTCCGTGCCGCTTAGCGAGGATCTGACCCGCCGTGGCCGCACCAGCGTGGTGCGCAAGGTCGAAGGGCCCGACTGGCGCCCGACCCCGTCGATGAAGGAGCGAAATCCCGAATGGCCCGATTACGTGCCGCCGGGTCCGGACAACCCGCTTGGCACCCATGCGTTGTACCTGTCGTGGACCTATTATCGCATCCACGGCACCCATGACACGCGCAAGATCGGCCGGCGGTCGTCGAATGGCTGTATCGGTCTTTACAACGAGCATATCGCCGAGCTTTTCTCGTTTGCGCAGGTCGGTACGCAAGTGTTGCTTATTTGACGACATTCGGCGCAAAGCCATATGCGGCAGGCAAATGTGGGTTTGCAATCGGCGTTTTTTGCTGTTTTACCAAGAACTACGAGGTAAGTCTTGGGTGCTTGTCGTCGCCTAACCGTGTGCGACAGGCGAATATCTGGAGGATAACATGAAGAAACTCGTTCTCGCTGCTGCTCTGTCCGCCGCTGCAACCACCGCTTTCGCCGGCAACATGTCGGAGCCCGTGATCGAAGCACCGGTCATCGTGGAAGAAGCTGCAAGCTCGTCGGCAGGTGGCATCGCCATCCCGCTGCTGCTGCTGGCAATCCTGGCCGTGGCTGCTTCGGACTAAGTCCGGCACTATCGACACATGGAAAAGGCGGTGGAGCTTCCACCGCCTTTTCTTTTTGTAACGACCCCCTGGTTACAGCGGTCGGTCGCTGACCGGCAACAACCTGGCACCCAGCCGCGCGGCGTGCTGATGGCGGGCAATGTCGGTCTGCGGTTCCTGGCGTGGATGGCCCAAATGCGCGGGCCGTGGCACGAAACCATCCCATATATCGCGCCCCGCCACGGCGTTCAGCGCCAAGGCCCGGGTCACTTGCGGGCAGGCGGCGCTGGTGCCCATCAGACCGCTACGGCAGCCCGACAGCACGCCCATTGTCGGTACGCCGGGCCGTAGCCTGCTGCGATCGCTGGGGGCTGACACTTGCAATTCGGGCGAGCCGGGCCCCTCGGCGGTAATCGGCGATGCCCCCGAGTACCGGCTGGGATAGCCGCTTGACCCTTCGTAGCCGCCGACGCGGACAACGCCGGGCAAGCAGGCAATGGCGCTAAGCCCGCCATAGCCGCGCACCAGGTCCAGCCGCCCGTCATAGACCGGCAGATCATGTGGTCGCGGTGGGGGCTGCAGATCCACCAGATAGCTTTGCCGCCCGCCCGTGTTGATCTGCACCGGATCGTCGTCGCGCTGCACCCACAGCTTGATCGCCTCGCCGCGCGGCAACGGGCTGGCCTGCGCCGTCCGGCTGATCACCACTGTCCAGCGGCCCGCCGGCGCGCGCCGGTCCGCTGCGTGTTTCGGGCAGGTGGGCAACAGCGCGATCATCGCCCGCCATCGCGTGCCACGGTCGAAATCGGCCGACATCTGGCCGATGTTGTGGCCATTCATCTCGATCTCGACAAAGCGCCGTGGATCGCCCCCTGCCAGCGCCTTGTCCGGTGTCATGGGTAGTTCGCCCTGACCGCTTAGCTGCCCGTGCGGCGGGATCAGGTCGATCTGGTATTGCGATGGGTCCAGCCCTTGTGGAAACCAGATCTCCAGGTAGCTGCATGTCTTGTCGTCGGGCTGCACCTGCCACCCAAGGCGGCAGGCGCCGTTCTTCATCTGCGCCTCATCGACATGGGCGTGCAAATCGACGGCGAACTCGTTGCCGGTTGGCATCACGATCTCGGTCAGCGGTTGCAGAGCCCGGCGCGCGGTCAGCATCGTTTCGATGGCGCTGTCCAGTATCGCGCCGCCATCGTGGCGGCCCGCGTTCCACCCGTAAGACAGGTTGACGAACAACGGCAATTCCTCGGCACTGGCGCCGGTTGCCGTGGCGATCCGGCGTGCGCGGTCGAAAATGTAGTGCAGCGCCGCCAGAAGATAGGATTCCTTGCCAAAGCCCGAGGTTTCCCAAGAGATCGCGTTCGGCAATTCGGCCGCGATGATCGCAACATCGTCCGGCATCGGGGTTTCGCCCATGGCCTGCGTGTTGCCTGCTGCCAGCCCCACCACCTGTGCGCCGTGGGTGGCGGCGCGACGCAACAGGCCACCGCGGCCCTCTGGCCCATCGCGCAAGACGCCCGAACGGCGGTAAAGCGTTGCTTCGTCACCGGCGGCGTCGGCGCGCATGGTGTCGATCTGCGCATTCACCAGTTCACGGCCGAATGGCACGGCGTCGCGGTTCGTGGCAGGGGCGGATTGCAGCCAACAATGGCTGATCCGCGTCTTTCCCTGCGCGTCAAGGAAGGCGCGATTGGCAAAGGGCAACCCATCGTCGATCACCGCGACAATCGCCTTTGGCGGTGTCGCCGGCGCGGCCCACCCTTCCATCGCGGCGGTCCTGTCATAGTCGGGCACCCAGGCATCAGGTTGAATCGGGAAATTGACCCTGTACCTCGCGCCGCCGGCATTTTGCAGGGTGCGCGCCAACATGCGATCCAGCGACCCGTCGCTTGCGCTGTCGTCAAGCTGCGCAAAGGCGAATGGCAGAATCGTGTGGCCCACATCGCCTGGCGCCCAGACAGGCGGCAGGCGCGCGCCGACGCCCTGCGGAAAGGGCATGGTGTCACCGCCTTCGAGAACGGCGGTGAAATAGCCCGCCCGCAGGTCAGTGCCTTGTGGAAAGACAAAGGGTTGGCCCAACTCGGGCGTATAAACCCAGCGCTCGTACGGGCCGGAATAGCGGTCGATCCGCTCGGCTTCGGGACGGTCCTGCAACATCGGTCAGGCCCCCGCCGACGGGGCCTGCCGCTCGGTCATCGCCTCGGCCCAAAGCCAGCCGAAGATCGGGCTTTCGCCGACATCATACGCCGCGCCTTCGGTCAGCCCGTGCGCCGCGCCGTCATTGACGAAGGCATGGTCGATGAAATCGGCATGGATGGCATCATAGGCAAAGGAAGGCGTGGCCACCTGTTGCCCGCAGCGGCGCAGCACCGCGCGCCCGACGGCCGTACCGATGGCGGCGCCGGCCCAGCTGTCGACGGGATAATGCACACCCGCCACGGTGCGGTTGACGGCGATCCGCTCGGCCAGGGCGCGCAGCATCGCCTTGCGCGTTTCCTTGTCGGTCATCGAGTTCCAGCCATCGACCACGTGGCACAGCACCGTCATGGCGGCGTAAGCCTCGGTTGCATGGGCGCTGGGAAAGCTGCCGTGCCCCGGTGTGGCGATCATCGGCAGGATACGCCCATCGATCTGGTCGGGGCGGCGCACCGCCAGCGCGAACTTGGCGATCATCGCGGTATGTGCCGCCACGACTTGCGTGGCTGCCAGCAGTTCGAGTGTCTTTTCATGTTGCGCGCCATGCAGCCCCAGGATCATTGAGAAATACTCGGTCGGGAATCCCAATTGCGAGGTGATCTCGGCGCTGCGGTCCGGGCGAAGATCGGCATAGTCGCGCACAATGGCGGCCTGTTTGGCAAGGATCGCGTCGGACGGGCGCGACAGCGTGACCATCGGCTTGCCATCCATGCGCAGCCTGACCGTTTCCGAGGCGGCGTTCGCGTCCCAATCCAGACCCTTCGTGAACTCGGTCAGGTAAAGCGAACCGCGCACCCAACCGGCCCATCGCGACAGGT
Source organism: Paracoccaceae bacterium (assembly GCA_021767525.1). Lineage (GTDB taxonomy): Bacteria > Pseudomonadota > Alphaproteobacteria > Rhodobacterales > Rhodobacteraceae > Lutimaribacter. The sequence continues at coordinate 10,356 of JAASTF010000009.1, read as the reverse complement.
TGCCGGTGCTGGCGAAATCCATCGGGTCGGCCGCGGTGGCGGGATCGGTTCCAGCGATATGTGCCAGACCCTCGGCCGTTGTTTGCAGCCCCACCGTGGTGGCGCCGCTGTAACTGCCCGATGCGCCAAGACCGCCAAGGCCCCCAAGCCCGCCCAGACCGCCGAGGCCGCCCAGACCCCCAAGACCGCCGAGGCCCCCAAGCCCACCCAGGCCGCCAAGACCGCCCAGACCACCCAATCCACCGAGGCCGCCAAGACCCCCCAAACCACCGTATTGCGACATATCACTTCTCCCTGAGGTTTAACGAATTCCTGCGGCGGTCAGCGCCTCGATCACGCGCTGACCCACCTCGTGTGCCGCCGACGGATGCGTGCGGCGGTAAAATTCCAGACTGAAATCGGGCTGCCTGCGAAGCAATTCCTGCGCCGTTTCTCGCGCTTCGTCGGTGCGCCCCAAAAAATGCAGGGCGGTGGTGCGCGCGCGCAGGGTCGACAGGTGCCGGTCGTTCATCGCAAGCGAGCGATCGGCGAAATCCAGCGCCTTTTCATAGTCTTCCGCCGCCACGTAGGCGGTGCTGGCCAGGCTGTCATAGAAATAGCCGAACGGATCGATGGGCGACAGGTTGCGCGCGGTTTCTATGCCGCGAACCGCGGCCTTTCCATCGTCCTGAAACGCCATCAGCGTGCCGCGCAACAGCCATGACAGGCTTTCGTTGGGGTTCACTTCCAGCGCGGTATTATAGCGCTCGTGCGCGACCGACATGTTTTGCAGCAGGTTATTGTGGGCGAAACCGTCGATCGTCAGCCCGAAACTGGAATGCGGGTTGATGTCGAGCGACCGGGCGGTGTGATCCAGCGCCTTTTGCGTGTCGTCCTTGGCGTCGATGGTCCAACCGTTGAAGACGCTCAGGACATACCACTTGCCCAGCCAGGCATGGATTTCCGAATTGTCCGGCGCGCGGCTTGCCGCCTCGGCCAGCAATTCGCGCGACTTCAGGAAATCGCGCATCTGGCGCTTGTGCATCAGCGAAACGCCGGCGATCAGCAGGTTGTGATCCTCGATCTGGGGCAATGGCCGGTCGCGGACATAGGAAATGGCGACATCCGCGATCGAACGCCCGATGCCCTGGATCACATTGGCCAGGCGGCCCTGCAGGTCTTCGGTAAAGCTGGCTTCGGGGCAGCTGATATGACGGTTCCACAGGATCGAACCGGTGCGCGTGTCGATGAAATCGAAATCGGCCACCAGGTCGCCCTGAAACCGGCGCATGGTGCCCGCGATCAGGTAATCCACGTTCAGAGTGTCACGAATCTCACCGATATCGAAACTGCGCTGGGCCATCGCCCTGCTGCTGAGATGGGAGATCACCGTCAGCAGGTTCGAGCGCGACAGCGACCGGCAGGCCTCTTCGGCGACCCAATCGCCCAGGATCCGCAGGTTGGGATCGTCGCCCACCACGGTCAGCGGCAGCGCGGTGATGCGCGGACGCGGGCGGCCCGTGGCGTTTTTCGGCCCCGCGCGCAGCAGCGCGGCCACCTGCGCCGGGTTTGCGCGAACCGTTTGCACCCAATCGATGAACGCGCGTTCGCGGATGTTCAGGTCTTCCAGGAATGCACCGTCATTGGCCGAGCCGGCAAAGGACACGTGTTCAAGATCAAGCTCGATATCGCTGTTGGTGACGTGGAACAAGGTGTTGAATTCGTCCCCCAGCATGGTGCGCAGGTCCGAGAGGGCGCGGCGCAGGTTCTGGTGGCCCGCGTCATACGAGGTTTCGCCCCACAGCGTCTGTTGCAGGTAGGTGCGCGTGCGCCGGCCCATCGGCGCGGTGGCGAGAATCGCAAACAGCGCCCGATGCTTGGCGCCGCGTATCTCTTGCGGTTCGTCCCCGGCGATGCGCACGACGCATGTGCCGAACAGCGAAATTTCCAGCCGTGTCGCCACCTTACCCCTCCTGCTGCTGAAAAAAGGTTACAGCGCAAAAATCGTCTTACCAAGCACTTCACAGTTTATTCACGCCTTGGGTGCCCTTGGGTCAAGTAAGGTTGGATCAATGCGAGATATCGGAAAGGCGCCTGGATGTTGGCCAAAGCGAATGACCGGAAAATCACCGACCTCGTCGATTTTTATCGGCACTGGCCCGAGCTGCGTCGCAGCGCCGTCGCCCTCAGTGAACGCGGGGATATCGGTGAAGACGAACAAGACGTGCTGCGATGGATGATCCGCGTGATCGACCGGGTCGGCCCGTCGGACCTGAGCTAAGGAGGTGTGAAAGATGATTACCAACCTGAGACAAGCCACCTGGATGCCGGTCGAGTCCGTGGGCTGGCAGCGCCGCGCCTACGGCCGCACCATCACATTTGAATCCGAGGGCGGCACGCTGCACAGCTCTACCACCGCGATGCAGGGCAATGCCGGGCAGCTTTACCTGCAACTCGAAGTGACGGGCCGGATGCTTGTGCAGGTCTTTTGCAACGACGTTCTGGTATTCGAAGACCTGGTGGCGCACGGCGACCTGGATACGTTCATCGACCTGCGGTCGGATCCGCTGGCTGATCGGCTGGATGTCGAACTGCACCTGATCCCGGCCACGTTCGGCACCGTGAAAATTGCCCAAAACGTGCAATTCCTTTCGGCGCGCCAGGTGGCGGATTTGTACCTGGCCAATGCATCGTGATTTTCGTGATTTGTGAGTGACGCGCTATTTTCGCGCGGTTTTGTTAAATCTTTTCTTCTCCCTGTGACTGCGCGGATGTGGCCTTGGCCCATCCGCGCAATTTTTCAGGGATCAAGCGGTTTCGATCCAGCCCTCAAGCTCGGTGTTGATAACGTCGCAAAGCGCCTCGATATGGGCGGGCTGATCGTTCAGGCAGGGGATATAGGTAAATTTCTCGCCACCCGCCTCTTCAAAGCTTTCCTTGATCTCTTCGTTGATCTCTTCCAGCGTTTCGATGCAGTCGGCGGCAAACGCGGGTGCGATCACGGCGATGTTCTTTTTGCCGCTTTCGGCCAGGTGCGCCACATGCTCAACGGTGTAGGGGCGCAGCCATTCCTCGGACCCGAACACCGACTGGAAGGTGGTGCAGATCTGGGTGTCGTCCCAGCCCAGCCGCTCTTTCAACAGGCGCGTGTTTTTCTGGCACTGGCAATGATACGGATCGCCTTCAAGCAGGTACCGCTTGGGCATCCCGTGGTAGGAACAGACCAACATATCGGGCTTTTCGTCCATTTCGGCGTAGGCGCGTTCGACCGATTGGGCCAGCGCCTCGATGTATTTCGGATGATCGAAATAGGCCGGGATGGTGCGCGCGGCGGGCTGCCATTTCTCTTGCATCAGCGCGCGAAAGAACTCGTCATTCGCGGTGGCCGAGGTGGCGCCGGCCTGCTGCGGATAAAGCGGCACGAACAGGATGCGGCGGCACCCGGCCTCGACCATCTTACGCACCTTCGACTTGGTCGAGGGATTGCCGTATCGCATGCAGAAATCGACCATCACCTTGTCGCCATATGTATCCTGCATCGCCTTGGAAATGGCGGCGGTCTGGTCCTTGGTGATCGTCATCAGGGGGCTTTCGCCCTGTTCCTCGTTCCAGATGCTTTTATAGGCAGCACCGCTGGTAAAGGGACGCTTGGTCAGGATGATCAGCTGCAACAACGGCTGCCACAGCCACGGGCTGTAGTCGATCACACGGCGGTCCGACAGAAACTCGTTCAGATACCGACGCATCGACCAGTAGTCGTAATTGTCAGGGGTGCCCAGGTTGGCCAGCAGGATGCCGATCTTTTCCTTCGGAACGGCGGGATGATCCGCGGGGGCGTGTTCGGGGCGCGTGGCAGTGGATGTTGCATCCAGCATGGCGGGGCCTCTTGTGTTCTTGTTCTATTCGCGAATTTGCATGGGTTGCAGGGGGAAATAAGGGATATTGCGCCCGCGTCAATCGCCAAGCTTGGTTTCTTTGGTTCCCAAGGCATCGGCAAGCCGGGTCTGGGCCGATCCCGGGCGCAGGGGCTGGGGCTGGCTGTCATCTGGCGCCCAGCCGGTCAGCACGACCAGTTCGAAGGTTTCGGTGATGCGCCCATCGGTGTCGCCTGTCAGTTCGGCATGGATCGCTGCGGCCCTTGCCATGACTGTGCGCCGGGTCGGGTGGCGCAGGCGCTGGGCCAGTGCATTGCCTTCGCCCATTGCGCGAAGATCGCGCATCAGGGCCAGCGTATCGGCATACGAGACCCGTAGCGGCACGCTGTCGGCCACCGGCAGGGCCAACCCAGCCCGTTGCAGCAGCGCGCCGGTATCGCGGATTTCGGCCATCGGGGCCACGCGGGGCGAGAGCCCGCCCGCGACCTGCGATTCCGCCTCGGCCAAGGCGGTGCGCAAGGGCGCAAGCGTCTGCCCGCCGAACGCCACCGACAGGAACAGCCCGTCAGGCTGCAAGGCGCGGCGGCACTGAATGATCTGGCCCACCGGATCATTCGCCCAATGCAGCGCCATCGCATGAATCACCAGGTCATGCGCGCCCGGTTCCAGTGCCAGAACCTCGTCATCCGGCACGATCCGCGCCTCTGGCAGGGCCTTTGCCCAGAAATCGGGAAAACCCGTCACCACGGCAGGCTTGGTAAACGACCTGTTAACCATTGAAAGGCGATCTTGCACCTCGTCCAGCGCGGCCTCGTGCAGAAACAGGGCCGGGCCCTGGCGGGTGGCGCGGGCCCGGTTGCGCATCAGCGCGGATCGGTCGGTCAGGCGGGGCATCTCTGTCATCAGCAGGGGATATAAAGGCAGGGCAATGGCACTTCAAACGCTGATCCGCATGGTCTATCCGCCGCGCTGCCTGAATTGCGGCGATATGGTCGACAGCGATTTCGGCCTTTGCGGCCCGTGCTGGCGCGACACTCCGTTTATCGGCGGGGTGGTCTGCGACCTGTGCGGCACGCCCTTGCCCGGTGGTGAGGCCGGCGAACTGGCCCATTGCGACGATTGCCTGACCATCGCCCGGCCGTGGGACAGGGGCCGCGCCGCCCTGCTGTACGATGGCAACGGGCGGCGCATGGTTCTGGCGCTGAAACATGGCGACCGGCACGAGATCGCGCAACCCGCCGCCCGCTGGATGGCGCAGGCCGCGCGCCCGCTGATCCAGCCCGGGGCGATCCTGGCGCCGGTGCCATTGCACTGGTCGCGCCTGTTGCGGCGGCGTTTCAACCAGTCGGCCCTGCTGGCCCAGGCGCTTGGCCGCGAAACCGGGCTACCCTACTGCCCCGACCTTTTGCGCCGCGACCGGCGGACCGAGTCGCTGGAAGGCAAGTCGCGCGATGCGCGCTTTGCCACGCTGACGGCCGCGGTGTCGGTGCATCCAAATCGCGCGGAACTGTTGCAAAATCGCGCTGTTCTGCTGGTCGACGACGTGATGACATCGGGCGCGACCCTGGCGGCCTGTGCCGAGGCCTGCCTTGCCGCCGGTGCGACACAGGTTTCCGTGATCGTACTGGCGCGCGTTGCCAAGCACCCCTAAATCCCCCTAGAACACTGGAAATCCGAAAAGGGGCATTCATGCAACCAGTTGAGATCTATACATCGCCGCTTTGCGGTTTCTGCCACGCCGCAAAGCGCCTGTTGGGGCAAAAGGGTGTGCAATTCACCGAAATCGACGTTCTGGCCAATCCCGATCGCAAGCCCGAGATGATCGAACGCGCCAATGGCGGGCGGACCGTGCCGCAGATTTTCATCGGCACGACTCATGTGGGCGGCTGCGACGATCTTTACGCGCTGGAGCGCGCCGGCAAGCTCGATCCGCTGCTGACCGGGCGCTAAGGCGATGCGCGCGGCGCTGCTGCAACTCAATTCGGGGGACCACCCCGAGGCGAACCTGCCCATTATCCTGGGCATGGTGCAGCAGGCCGTGGATCAGGGCGCCGATCTCGTGATGACGCCAGAGGTGACGAATTGCGTATCGTCCAGCCGCGAACGGCAACGCGACGTGCTGCGCCATGAAACAGACGACCCGACCCTGGCCGCGCTGCAAGATGTCGCGAAAACCGCGGGCGTGCCTATCCTGATCGGATCGCTTGCCCTGAAAACCGACGATGCGGATGGTCGGTTCGCCAACCGCTCGTTCCTGATCGCGCCGACGGGCGATATCGCCGCGCGATATGACAAGATCCACATGTTCGATGTGGATGTCAGCGAAACCGAAACCTACCGCGAAAGCGCCGGTTTTCGCCCGGGCGACAGGGCTGTTCTGGCGCAGGCAGGCAAGGCCACGCTGGGCATGACGATCTGCTATGACGTGCGCTTTGCCTATCTCTACCGCGCGCTGGCCAAGGCAGGCGCGCAGGTTCTGACCGTGCCCGCCGCGTTTTCGCCTGTCACAGGGGCCGCGCATTGGGAAACCCTGCTGCGCGCGCGGGCCATCGAAACCGGCTGTTTCGTTCTGGCCCCGGCGCAAACCGGCACCCACCCATCCAGCACTGGCCACTTGCGCCAAACCCACGGTCACAGCCTGGCCGTTGCACCGTGGGGCGAGGTTTTGCTGGATGCCGGAACGCAGCCCGGCGTCTACATGGTCGATATCGACCTGGGCCAGGTCGAAAAAGCCCGCGCGCGAGTGCCGTCCCTGTCCCATGACCGCGCGTTCGGGGGGCCCGATGTCTGACGCGGCCAACCCCTTGGCGGTCGCGCTGTTCAGCGAGCTGCTGACTGCCGACCAACTGGTGCGCAACCGGTTGTCGCGCGTGCTGCCCAAGGGGATGGAAATCTCGCATTTCTCGGTGCTGAACCACCTGGCCCGCGCCGGCGGCGAGCGCAGCCCGGCCCAGCTGGCCAAATCCTTCCACGTCACGCGCGGCGCGATGACCAACACGCTTAGCAAGCTGGAATGGGCAGGATACGTTCATATCCGCCCCGATTGGGACGATGCCCGCCGCAAGATGGTGGCGATCAGTCCGGCAGGCCGACAGGCGCGTGATGCGGCGCTGGCCGCGATTTCGCCGATGATCACCGAAATGACGCAAGAGCTGGGCGACGCCAAGGTGCGGGCCATCCTGCCCATCCTGCGCGAACTTCGGATCAAGCTGGAAGACGATTAACGCCTTCCTCTCTCGTCAAATATCCCGGGGGTGAGGCCGCAGGCCGAGGGGGCAGCGCCCCCTGACCGCATCGCGCAAGCGATGCGAAACCTGCGCGCGCGGCACGCGCGCCCCGCCGGATCAGGCGGGTTTCGTGCTGGCGGTGACGTAATTCACGCTCAGATCGCGCGACGACAGCGACCAGGTCCACAGCACCGGGTTGAACACGAACCCCTTGCGATCCACCGGGGTCAGGCCGGCGTTGCGGATCAGGTCATACAGCTCGTCCGGCGTGATGAATTTCTGCCATTCATGGGTGCCCTTGGGCAGCCAGCGCATCACGTATTCCGCGCCCACGATCGCCATCGCGAAACTCTTGGCGTTGCGGTTGATGGTCGAACAGATCATTAACCCACCAGGCTTCAGCAACTGCTGGCACGCGGTCAAATAGGCCAGCGGGTCGGCCACGTGTTCGACCACTTCCATGTTCAAAACCACGTCGAACTGCTCGCCCGCTTCGGCCATCGCCTCGGCTGTGGTGTGGCGGTAATCGATCTCCAGCCCCGATTGCTCGGCATGAACCTGGGCCACGGGGATGTTGCGCTCGGCCGCATCGGCGCCCACCACGTCGGCCCCAAGCCGCGCCATCGGTTCGCTCAGCAGCCCGCCGCCGCAGCCGATATCCAAAATGCGCAGCCCCTTGAACGGCGCATCGGCTTTGAGGTCGCGATCGAATTCCCCGGCGATCTGCTGCGTGATATAATCCAATCGGCAGGGATTCAGCATGTGCAGCGGCTTGAATTTGCCCTTCGGATCCCACCATTCGGCGGCCATCGCTTCGAATTTGGCGACTTCGCCGGCATCGACAGTCGTTTGAGCGGTTTGCATTCTGCTCTCCGTATGCTCTTTTGTCTCTTGCAACCTATATAGGGCGCTTATGGATAAATACGCAGGTCAAAACAGCGCGGTGCGCCACCTTTACCCGTCACGCGATCCGTTCGATCAGCGGATGTTGCAGGTGGGCGACGGCCATACCTTGTATGTGGAACAGTCGGGCAATCCCAACGGTTTGCCGGTCGTCGTGCTGCATGGCGGGCCCGGCGGTGGGTGCAGCCCGGTGATGCGGCGGTTTTTCGATCCTGACATCTATCGCGCGGTTCTGTTCGATCAACGCGGCTGTGGCCGGTCACGCCCAAATGCCAGCGTGCGCGCCAACACCACCTGGCACCTGGTCGAGGATATCGAGACGATCCGCAACGCGTTGGGCATCGACAGCTGGATGGTTTTCGGCGGCTCCTGGGGGGCGACTCTGGCGCTGATTTATGCGCAGACGCATCCGCGCGCGGTGCGCCACCTTATCCTGCGCGGCGTCTTCCTGGCCACCCAGGCCGAGTTGGACTGGTTCTATGGCGGCGGGGCCGGCAAGTTCTGGCCCGAGGTTTGGGCCCGCTTTGTCGATCCCATCCCCGAGGACGAGCGGGACGACCTGATCGCGGCCTATCACCGGCGGCTGTTTTCCGGCGACATGCAAACCGAGATGCGATTCGGCAAAACCTGGTCGGCCTGGGAAAACGCGCTGGCCTCGATGGGCACCAATGGCCATGCGGGCGAGGCGCCGGGCGATTACGCGCGGGCCTTTGCGCGGCTGGAAAACCACTATTTCACGCACAAGGCGTTCCTGGAACGCGACGGCCAGATCCTGCAGGACATTCACAAGATCGCGCATATTCCCGGCGATATCGTGCAAGGGCGGTATGACATGATCTGCCCGCCGCGCTCGGCCTGGGCGCTGGCGCAGAACTGGCCCGAGGCCGAGCTGCACATGGTGCGCAACGCCGGTCACGCCCTTAGCGAACCAGGGATCAGTTCGCAGCTTGTGCGCATCATGGATGGGCTGGCGCAGGCCGAGCAGGCGGGCTAGGGCGAAACCGCTTGCAGACTCGGGGGGAAGGGCCTATATCCCTGTCAACAGCGGCGCGCTGGGGTCCAAACCCGGCGCCCACCGGAAAGTGTAACGGGCCGCGCGCCCGTTTTTTTGTGTCTGGAGCATCCATGAGCGACCTGATCGCCAAAACCGCCATTGACCGGCGCATTGCCGAGATCGTCGGCCCCGTTATCGAGGATATGGGGTTCGAACTGGTCCGCGTGCGCCTGATGGGCGGCAAGACGAACACGCTGCAAATCATGGCCGAACGCCCCGCCGGTGGGATCGAGGTGGACGAATGCGCCGAGATCTCCAATGCCGTCAGCGCGATCCTGGATGTCGAGGATCCGATCACCGATGAATACGTGCTCGAGGTATCCAGCCCCGGCATCGACCGCCCGCTGACCCGGCTGAAGGATTTCGAGGCGTTCGAGGGCTACGAGGCCAAGCTGGAAACCGCCGAAACCATCGACGGCCGCCGTCGCTTCAAGGGCGAGCTGGCCGGGATCGATGGTGACGAGGTGCTGATTAACGTGACCGAGGGCACCATTGGCCTGAAATACGATTGGCTGTCGGACGCCAAGCTGGTTCTGACCGACGACCTGATCAAGGAAATGCTGAAGGCCCGCAAGGATGCCGGCGTTCTGAACGAAACCGCGTTTGACGATATCGAAACCGAAGACGGTTCCCAGGAGGACTGAGAAAATGGCCATCACTTCTGCAAACCAGCTGGAGCTTTTGCAAACGGCCGAGGCCGTGGCCCGCGAAAAGATGATCGACCCCGGCCTGGTGGTCGAAGCGATGGAAGAAAGCCTCGCCCGTGCCGCCAAGAGCCGCTACGGCAGCGAGATGGACATTCGCGTGTCGATCGACCGCAAGACCGGCAAGGCCACGTTCACCCGCGTCCGCACCGTCGTCGAAGAGGACGAGTTGGAGAATTACCAGGCGGAAATGACGGTCGAAACGGCCAAGCAATACCTTGAGAACCCGCAAGTCGGCGACACCTACGTGGAAGAGGTGCCGCCGGTCGAAATGGGCCGGATCGCGGCGCAGTCGGCCAAGCAGGTCATCCTACAAAAGGTCCGCGAAGCCGAGCGCGACCGCCAGTTCGACGAATTCAAGGATCGCGTCGGCACCATCATCAATGGCGTGGTCAAGCGCGAGGAATACGGCAACGTCATTGTCGATGTCGGCCGTGGCGAGGCGGTGCTGCGCCGGAACGAAAAGATCGGCCGCGAGGCATATCGCAACGGCGATCGCATCCGCTGCTATATCAAGGACGTGCGCCGCGAAACGCGCGGTCCGCAGATTTTCCTGAGCCGCACCGCGCCCGAATTCATGGCCGAGCTGTTCAAGATGGAAGTGCCGGAAATCT
>JAASTF010000136.1 GCA_021767525.1 Paracoccaceae bacterium | reverse complement strand
GGCTTCAGATACGAAGGCCAGTGGCAGGCGGGCGAGATTTCGGGGCGTGGCGTGGCGACCTATGCCAATGGCGATGTCTACGAAGGGATGTTCCGCGCGGGCAAGCGCCAGGGTGAGGGCACCATGCGCTATGCCACCGGGGAGGAGGCCAGCGGCACATGGGAAAACGGTGCGCTGACCGAGGGCACGACCCAGGCCGACTGATCCGAATGAGCGCGGCCTGCGGGCCGCGCGCTGGATATCTCGCCTGCGGCCTTCGGCCTACGGCTCAGGCCGCGTGCGGCGCCGGAATGCTCTGGATCGCCCTGTGCGCTTGCGGCGCCGTCGGATGCCTCCGGCGGGAGTTTACTTGGCAAGATGAAGGATCACGCGAAGGGGTCATCGGGATAGGTGACCCCGGCCAGGTAGAGCCCGTGTGGCGGGCAGACCGGGCCGCAGGCCGCGCGGTCGCGTGCGTCGAGCGCCGTTTTCACATCGTCGGGCGCCCAGGATCCGGCGCCGACCCGTTCCAGGGTGCCGACGATGGAGCGGACCTGATTGTGCAGGAAAGACCGTGCGCGCAGGCGAAAATGCACCTCGGGGCCGTTCAGCCCGGCATGTTCGGTGATTGTGATTTCGTCCAGCGTTTTCACGGGGCTTTTCGCCTGGCAGATGGTCGAGCGGAAGGTGGTGAAATCGTGATGCCCGATCAGGTGCGCCGCGCCTTCGCGCATGGCATCCAGGTCGAGCGGGTTTTTCACCTGCCATACCCGGCCCGCCTCGTGCGTGGCAGGGGCGCGGCGGACAAGCAGGCGAAAGAGGTAACGCCGTTCGGTGGCGGAAAAGCGCGCGTGCCAGTCGTCGGTCACCCGCGCGGCGGCGATGATGGCGACGGGCTGCGGTTTCAGGTGGAAATTCAGCGCCTCGGACAGGCGGAACGGCTCCCATTCGCGGGTCATGTCGCAATGGGCGACTTGTGCCAGCGCGTGCACACCCGCATCGGTGCGGCCCGCGGCGGCGATGCGCGGCACGTCGGGTTCCAGCCGCGCCAGCGCGCCCTCGATCGCGCCCTGCACGCTGGGCTGATCGTCCTGCCATTGCCAGCCGGCGAAGGGCGCGCCGTCATATTCGATTTTCAGGGCGTAGCGGGGCATGGGCGTCCTTGCGGTTTGGCCCGCTTATGCCGCAGCGCCGCGCGCCGGTCTACCACGCATCGACATAGCTGGGGCCGGGGCGCGGGGGGCGCGCGGCGCGCAGCACGCGGTCGATGGTTTCGGGCGTGTCGGCCGGGTCGATCACGGCATCGAATTCCAAAAGGCTGGCGGCATTCAGCGCCTTGCCGCGCTCGTACAGCTGGTCGACCAAGCGGCGGAACTCGGCCTCTTGCCGGGCCGGGTCGGTGATCGCGGCCAGCTGATCGCGATAGCCCAGGCGCACCGCGCCCTCCAGCCCCATCGCGCCCACCTCGCCGCTGGGCCAGGCGCAGCAGAGGTCTGGCCGGTCGAACCCGCCGCCCGCCATGCCCATCGCGCCCAGGCCGTAAGCCTTGCGCAGGATCACGGTGACAAGCGGTTGGCCGAAATGCGCCCCCGCCAGGAACAGGCGCGAGACATGGGCGACCTGGCCGGTTTTTTCGACCTCGGGCCCGACCATGAAGCCGGGTGTGTCGCACAGCGTGACCATCGGCAGACCCCAGGCATCGCAAAGCTGCATAAACCGCGCGCCCTTGTCGGCGGCCTGGGCGTCGATCGCGCCGCCAAGGTGCAGCGGGTTGTTCGCCATCAGCCCCACCGCGCGGCCCCGGATGCGGGCAAAACCGGTGATCATGCCGGCGCCAAAATCGCGGCGCAGCTCGATAAAGCTGCCGATATCGGCCAGGGCGTAAATGGCGTCACGCATGTCATAGGCGCGGGTGCGGTCGGCGGGCACCACGTCGCGCAGCGCGTCGGTGGCCGTGTCGGCCGCGTCGGCGGGGCTGTGCAGGCCCAGCATCGCCTTGGTGGCGGCGACGGCCTCGGCCTCGTCCTGCACCAGCAGGTCGATCACGCCATTGGCGGTCTGCACATCGCTTGGGCCGATCTCGGTGGGGGCGACGCGGCCCAGCCCGCCGCCTTCGATCATCGCCGGGCCGCTCATGCCGATATTGCTGTCGGTGGTTGCGATGCGCAGGTCGCACACCCCGAAAAGCGCCGCGTTCCCGGCAAAGCAATAGCCCGTGACGATCCCGATCTTGGGGCCCTTATGGGCGGCGAAATGGCGAAACGAGGTGACATTCAGCCAGGCCGCCATCACGTCGGCCACGTCGGTGTCATTGGGCCGCCCGCCGCCGCCCTCGGCAAACAGAACGATGGGCAGTCCATCACGGTCCGCCACCTCGATCAGCCGGTCCATCTTGCGGTGGTGGTTGAAGCCCTGGGTGCCCGCCAGCACGGTGTAATCCACCGCCATCGCGGCCACGGGCCGGCCCGCGACGGTGCCTGTGCCACAGATGATCCCGTCGCCCTGGGTGCGGGCCTGCAGATCATCAAGCGGGCGCGTGCCGCGCTGGGCCGCGACAGCGAGTGCGCCGTACTCGGTAAAGCTGTTCGGGTCGAACAGGTCGGCGATGTTTTCGCGCGCGCTGCGGCGACCCTGGGCGTGGCGCTTGGCGATGGCCTCGGGGCGGGCGGCATCGTCCAGCAGGGCCATGCGCGCGCGAAACTCGGCCATGTCGGGCCGGGTGTCGGCGCCTGCGCTTTGCGCCGCTTGCGCCACCTCGGCGGGTTCCAGCGTCATCAGCGGGCTGCCCGGGTGCACCTCGTCGCCGGGGGCCACGTGCACCGTCAGCACCCGCGCGCCAAAGGGGGCGCGGATGTCGTGGCGCATCTTCATCAGCTCGGTGGTGACAAGCGGCACGCCTTCGGCCACCAGGTCGCCCGGGGCGGCGTGCAACTCGGCGATGATGGCGGCGCCATCGGCGGTAAGCGTCGTCATGAAAGCCCTTTCTTGCAGCGTGTGCGGCCCCGGTATCCGGTCACATTTCCTTGGCGATGTTGCGCAGCTGGAATTTCTGGATCTTGCCGGTCGAGGTTTTGGGCAATTCCTGGAATACCACGTGCTTGGGCGTCTTGAACCCGGCCAGCCGCTCGCGGGCATAGGCGATCAGCGCGGCCTCGTCGGCGGTATGGTTGTCCTTAAGCTCGACGAAGGCGCAGGGCACCTCGCCCCATTTCTCGTCGGGCTTGGCCACCACCGCGCAAAGCAGCACGTCGGGATGGCCCATCAGCACGCCCTCGACCTCGACCGAGCTGATGTTTTCACCGCCCGAGATGATGATGTCCTTGGCGCGGTCGGCGATCTGCAGATAGGTGTTGGGGTGCTGCACGGCGATGTCGCCGGAATGGTAAAAGCCGCCGGCAAATGCCTCGGCCGTGGCGGTTGGGTTCTTCAGATAGCCCTTCATCACCCCATTGCCGCGGAAGACGATTTCGCCTTGCGTCTTGCCATCCATCGGCACCGGCTTGTGCTGCTCGTCCCAGACCTGGACCGGCTCCATAAAGGGCATGGCGACGCCCTGGCGAGCCTTGACGGCGGCACGGTCGTCGCCCTGCAACCCGTCCCATTCACCCTGCCATGTGCATTCGGTCGCAGGCCCGTAAGTTTCGGTCAGGCCATAGACATGGGTGACGTTAAAGCCCATCGGCTCGATCTTGGCCAGCGTGGCGGGCGCGGGGGGCGCGCCTGCGGTGAACACCTCGACCACGTGATCGAAGGCGCGGCGGTCTTTTTCGGGCGCGTTGATCAGCGTGTTCAGCACGATGGGCGCGCCGCCGAAATGGGTCACGCCCTCGTCGGCGATGGCGTCGAAGATGGCATCGGCCCGGATGTCGCGGCAGCAGACCAGCGTGCCGCCCACCGCGGGCATCATCCAGGTGTGACACCAGCCGTTGCAGTGAAAGAGCGGCACGATGGTCAGGTATTTCGGATGCAGCACGATGCGCCAGCTGATGACCTGGCCCATCGCGTTCAGGTAAGCGCCGCGATGGTGATAGACCACGCCCTTGGGCCGCCCGGTGGTGCCCGAGGTATAGTTCAGCGCGATCGATTCCCACTCGTCCTCGGGCATGATCCAGTCGAAATCCGGGTCACCGGTGTCCAGCAGCGCCTCGTATTCCATGTAGTGCCCGTGGGCGTGCACGCCGGCATGATCGTCGGCCACTTCGATCACGATGGGGGCCGCGCCCTCCATCCGCTCGATCGCCTCGGCCGCCATCGGCAGGAATTGCGGATCGCAGAGCAGCACCTTGGCCTCGCCGTGATCCAGGATATAGGCCACCGTGTCGGGTTCGAGCCGCGTGTTGATCGTGTTCAGCACCGCGCCGCAGGCGGGCACGCCGAAATGCGCCTCGGCCTGGGCGGGGATGTTGGGCAAGAGCGTCGCCACTACATCGCCCGGCTTGACCCCCAGCTTGACCAGCGCCGAGGCCAGCCGCGTGACCCGCTCGTGATACTCGGCATAGGTCTTGCGATGCGGGCCATAGACCACCGCCTCGTGCTTGGGAAAGACCTGCACGGCGCGGCGCAGGAACGACAGCGGCGTCAGCGGCACGTAATTGGCCGGTGTCTTGTCCAGCCCGGTTTCGTCCTTCATCCAGCCCATTGGCGTCACTCCTCCCTCGCAATAAAATTCTTGTGGCGCGCGGCCCGGGGGACAGAGTATTGCGCGAAGGATGGAAATGAAAAGGCCCCGAATGACACAAACGCAAAATCGTCGGGCGGCGGCACGGGCGGGCGGGCGATGATCCTGTCACGCGGGCGGCGCTATCTTTTCATCCACATCCCCAAGACCGGGGGCACGGCCCTGTCGCTGGCGCTGGAGGCGCGGGCGATGAAGGATGACATCATGCTTGGCGACACGCCGAAAGCGAAAAAGCGCCGCCGGCGGCTGGCGGGGGTGCAGGCGGCGGGCCGGCTGTGGAAACACGCGACGCTGGCCGATCTGGACGGGCTGGTGGGTCTGGAAGAGTTGCCGGGGCTTTTCTGTTTCACGCTGGTGCGCAACCCGTGGGACCGGATGGTGAGCTATTACCACTGGCTGCGGGGGCAAGGGTTCGATCACCCGGCCGTGAGCTTGGCGAAGGGGCTGGATTTCGGCGCGTTCCTGGCCCATCCGCAAACCCGGGCCAGCATCCGCGCGACGCCGGCCCGGGCCTACATGACCGATGCCGTGGGGCAGGAGCGGTGCGACGCCTATATCCGGCTGGAGCATTTCGCACAGGACGCCGCGCCGCTGGTGGCGCATCTTGGCTTTGCGCCGGAGCTGGATCGCGTGAACGCCAGCGACCGGGCGCGCGACTGGCGCGGGTATTACGACGACACCAGCGCGGCGCTGGTGGCGGAGCTCTGCGCGGAAGATATCGCGCGGTTCGGCTATCGTTTCGACCCGTAGGCCAAAAGGAAACCGCGCCCCGTGGGGCGCGGTTGCAGGTTTTGCGCCGCGCCTTCGGCGCGTCGCCGTGGGTGGGGGCGCTGCCCCCGTCTGCCTACGGCAGACTCCCCCGGAGTTTACCTGGCAAGATGAAGAAAGGGGCGGTGTGCGCCGCCCCTGACCTTGGGTTTAGGCGGCCTTTTGCGCCTGCGGACCGAAGCGGCCGTAAAAGCTTTGGCCCTTGTCGGCCATCTCGCGCAGCAGGTCGGGGCAGGCGAAACGGTCGCCATGGGCCGCCTGCAGCTGGTCGCAGCGTTCGGCGGCGTATTCGGCGCCCAGGATGTCGAGCCAGCTGAACGGGCCGCCCGACCACGGCGCGAAGCCCCAGGCCAGGATCGCGCCGACATCGCCTTCGCGGATGTCCATCAGCACGTTTTCTTCCAGCGCGCGGACGGCCTCGAGCACCTGGGCGAACATCAGGCGATGCTGCACTTCGGTCACGTCGGGCTGGGTTTCGGCGCGGGGGTATTTGTCGGCCAGACCCGCCCAGTAGCCCTGGCGCTTGCCGGATTCGTCGTAGTCGAAGAAGCCCGCGTTGGATTTGCGGCCCAAGCGGCCCTCGCCCTCCATGAAGAAGATGATCTCGTCGACCTCGTCATCGGGATAGGCATCGCCCATCGCGGCCTTGGTGGCGCGGGCGATCTTGGCGCCAAGATCGATCGAGGTTTCGTCGACCAGTTGCAGCGGCCCCACCGGGAAGCCCAGCATCCGCGCGGCGTTGTCGATCAGCGCGGGTTCGACGCCTTCCTTCACCATGCGCATTCCTTCGTTGATGTAGGGAATGATGCAGCGGTTGCAGTAGAAGAAGCGCGCGTCGTTCACCACGATGGGCGTCTTGCGGATCTGGCGCACGTAATCCAGCGCCTTGGCGGTGGCGCGGTCGCCGGTCTTTTCGCCCTTGATGATTTCCACCAGCAGCATCTTTTCGACGGGCGAGAAGAAGTGGATGCCGATGAATTGCTCGGGGTTGTCCGACGCCTTGGCCAGTTCCGTGATCGGCAGGGTCGAGGTGTTCGAGGCATAGATGCAATCGGGGCCCACGGCGGCCAGCGCCTTTTTCGTGACCTCGGCCTTCACGCCCATGTCTTCGAACACCGCCTCGATGATCAGGTCGCAACCGTCGAGCGCGGCGTAATCGGTGGTGGGCGTGATCAGGCCCAGCATCTTGGCCTTCTTGTCCTCGGTCACCTTGCCGCGCTTGATGCCCTTATCCAGGTAGGCCTCGGTATAGGCCTTGCCCTTGTCGGCGGCCTCTTGCTTGGCGTCGATCAGCACCACCTCGATACCCGCCTGCGCACTGACCAGCGCGATGCCCGCGCCCATCATGCCGGCGCCCAGAACGCCCAGCTTTTTCACGCGCTGGTCGGGGGCCTCGGGTCGGTTGGCGCCTTTTTCCAGCGCTTCCTTGTTGAGGAACAGCGAGCGGATCATCGCGGCCGAGGACGGGTTCATCAGAACGTTGGTGAACCAGCGCGCCTCGATCTTGAGCGCGGTGTCGAAGGGGACCAATGCGCCTTCGTAGACGGCCGACAGCAGGGCCTTGGCCGCAGGGAAGGCACCCTTGGTCTTGCCATGCACCATCGCGCTGGCGCCCACGAAGGTGGGGAACCCGGCGGGATTGTAGGGCGCGCCGCCCGGCATCTTGTAGCCCTTGGCATCCCAGGGTTTCACCAGGTCGGCATCCTTGGCCGACAGCACCCAGTCGCGCGCCGCGGCCACCGGGTCATCCACCACCTCGTCGATGATGCCGGCGCTTTTGGCCTTTTTTGGTTCCACCAGCTTGCCTTCGAGCAGGTAGGGCGAGGCGCCCATCGCGCCCATCTTGCGCACCAGCCGCGTGGTGCCGCCCGCGCCCGGGAAGATGCCGACCATGATTTCCGGCAGGCCGATCTTGGCCTTGGGGTTGTCGGCGGCAAAGATCCGGTGCGTGGCCAGCGGCAGTTCCAGCCCGATGCCGACGGCGGTGCCGGGCAGGGCGGCGGCGATGGGCTTGCCGCCCTTCTTGGTCTTGGCGTCCATGCCGGCCAGCTCGATCTTTCGTAGCAGGGCGTGCATCTGCATGATCCCGTCGAACAGGCCCTGGGCGGGGTTGTCGCCGGCCTGCTCCTTCATCTCGGCCAGCACGTTCAGATCCATGCCGCCGGCGAAATCGGCCTTGCCGCTGGTGATCACGATGCCTTTGACCGCGTCATCGGCCAGCGCGTCGTCGATGCAGGCGTTCAATTCTTCCAACGCCTCGCCGGTCATGACGTTCATGGATTTGTCCGGGCAATCCCAGGTGATGGTGGCGATGCCCTCGGCATCTTTTGCAATGGTGAAATCGGTCATTTTTCCTGATCCTTCTGATCGGGGTCGCGCAGGCGGAAAGTGTCGCCGTCGATATCGGCACGTCCCAGAGTCCAGTTGATATGCCCCAGCGAGCTGCGGATGGTGGTGATGCGCCACTCTCTTTCAGCCGGCTGAAGCACGAATTGCGTCTTGAACGGGTCGACCACGCGCTCGGCGCCCCGCAGCATGTTGGTCGTCACCAAGACCTCGACCCAGCCGGGTTCGATCTCTTCGATGCGCACGACCTCGCGGATTATGTC
>JAASTF010000008.1 GCA_021767525.1 Paracoccaceae bacterium | reverse complement strand
TTTCGGCGGCAAGGACCAGATCCTGGTGGCGGCGATGCGCTATACCCTGGGCGTTTACGCGGCCGAGGTGCGCGGCGCGCTGGTGATGGCGCAGGGGCCGCAAGCCCGGGTTCAGGCCATCGTGCGCGCATCGTTCAGCCCGCGCAACTTCCGCGCCGAAACCGTGGCCGCCTGGATGAATTTCTACGTGCTGGCCCGCCGCTCGGACGAGGCGCGGCGCCTGCTGGTGGTCTATCAGCGGCGGCTGCGGTCGAACCTGGGCCATGCGCTGCGCCCGCTGATAGGCGCGCGCGCCGCGCAGGCGGCCGACCGGATCGCGGCGCTGATCGACGGGGTTTACCTGCAACAATCGCTGGGCGCGGCCGCGCCCGATGGCGACCACGCCGCGGCGCAGGTGCTGGGCTATCTGCACCTGGAACTGGAAAGGGGCGCGCGATGACCAAACCGAACATCCTGATCGTCATGGTCGACCAGCTGAACGGAACGCTGTTTCCCGATGGCCCCGCGCCCTGGCTGCATGCGCCCAACCTGGCGCGGCTCGCCGCGCGCTCGACCCGTTTCGCAAATGCCTATACCGCCAGCCCGCTATGCGCGCCGGGGCGGGCGGCCTTCATGTCGGGGCAATTGCCCAGCCAGACGGGCGTTTACGACAACGCGGCCGAGTTTCCGTCGTCTATCCCGACCTTCGCCCATCACCTGCGGCGGGCCGGTTATTACACCTGCCTGTCGGGAAAAATGCATTTCGTCGGCCCCGACCAGCTGCACGGGTTCGAGGATCGGCTGACCACCGATATCTATCCGCCCGATTTCGGCTGGACGCCCGATTACCGCAAACCGGGCGAGCGGATCGACTGGTGGTATCACAACATGGGGTCCGTCACCGGCGCGGGCGTGGCCGAGATCACCAACCAGCTGGAATATGATGACGAGGTCGCCTTTCACGGTGTGCAAAAGCTGTATGATCTGGCGCGCGGCAAGGACGACCGCCCCTGGTGCCTGACGGTCAGCTTTACCCACCCGCATGACCCTTATGTGGCGCGGCGGAAATACTGGGATCTGTACGACGATTGCGCCCACCTGGCGCCCGTTGTGCCGGCGATGGACTATGCCGATCACGACCCGCACAGCCAGCGCATCTTCGATGCCAACGATTGGCGCAGCTATACCATCACCGACGATCACATCGCCCGCTCGCGCCGGGCCTATTTCGCCAATATCTCTTACCTCGACGACAAGATCGGTGAGCTGCTGGAAACGCTGGAAACCACCCGTCAGGCCGAGAACACCATCGTCCTATTCGTATCCGATCACGGCGACATGCTGGGCGAGCGGGGGCTGTGGTTCAAGATGTCGTTCTTCGAAGGCTCGGCGCGCGTGCCCCTGATGATCGCCGCGCCGCAGATGCAGCCCGGGCTTGTGACCGACCCGGTCAGCACTATCGATATCTGCCCCACCCTGTGCGACCTGGCCGGCGTGGCGATGGACGAGGTCATGCCCTGGACCACCGGCGAAAGCCTGGTGCCGCTGGGGCAGGGCGCGGCGCGGCAAAGCCCGGTGGCGATGGAATACGCGGCCGAGGCCAGTTATTCGCCCATGATCGCGCTGCGCCAGGGGCGGTGGAAATACACCAATTGCGCCATCGACCCCGAGCAGCTGTTCGACCTGGAAACCGATCCGCACGAGCTGACCAACCTGGCCGAGGAGCCGGCCCATGCCACCACGTTGGAGCGGTTTCGCATCATGGCCGCCGCCCGCTGGGATCTGGAGCAGTTCGACGCCGATGTGCGCCAAAGCCAGGCCCGCCGCTGGGTTGTGTACGAGGCGCTGCGCCAGGGCGGCTATTTCCCCTGGGATTACCAGCCGCTTCAAAAGGCATCCGAACGCTACATGCGCAACCACATGGACCTGAACGTGCTGGAAGAAACCCAGCGCTTTCCGCGCGGCGAATAGGGGGCTGGCGATGATCACGGTTTACGGGCGGGCGACCTCGTCGAACGTGCAGATCGTCATGTGGACGTTGGCCGAGCTGGGCGTGCCGCACGAGCGGCTGGATTACGGCCATGTCCACGGCGGCACCGATACCGAAGACTATCGCGCGATGAACCCGATGGGGCTGGTGCCCGCCCTGCGCGATGGCGATGTGGTGATGTTCGAAAGCGCCGCGATCCATCGCTATCTTTGCGCCCGCTACGGCCGCGCGCCGTTCTGGCCCGACGATCCGGCGCTGCGCGGGCCGCTCGACAGTTGGGCGGAATGGGTCAAGACGGCCTTCATGCCCGCGCTGCTGAACGGGCTGTTCTACCCGTTGGTCCGCCGCGACCCGGCGCTGCTGACGCCCGAAATCGTGGCCCAGGGCGAGGCCGCGATCGCCCCGCTGGCCACGATGCTGGATGCGCGGCTGGGGCAGGGGCCGTGGCTGGCGGGGGGCGATTTCACCTTTGCCGACATCCTGACGGGGCATGGGCTTTATCGCTATTTCACGCTGCCGTTTGCGCGTCCCGATCTGCCCAACCTGGCCGCCTATTACGCGCGGCTGTGCCAGCGCCCGGCCTATGCGCGGCATGTGCAAATCTCTTACGAACCGCTGCGGTTCAAACCGGAATAAGGGGATGACGATGGACACCAAACCCACCGCCAGCCATTACGTGAACGGCGCCTATATCGATGATCCCGCGGGCGAGGCCTTGCCGGTGATCTACCCTGCGACGGGCGAACAGATCGCCCGGCTGCACATGGCCACGCCCGCCATTGTCGATCAGGCGCTGGCGGCGGCCAAGGCCGCGCAGGTCGAATGGGCCAAGCTTTCGGGCACCGAACGCGGCCGCGTGCTGCGCCGTGCCGCCGACATCATGCGCGACCGCAACCACGATCTGTCGGTGCTGGAAACCTATGACACCGGCAAGCCCTACCAGGAAACCAGCGTGGCGGACGCCACCAGCGCGGCGGATGCGCTGGAATATTTCGGCGGGCTGGCGGGCAGCCTGACGGGCGAGCATATCCCGCTGCGCGGCGGCGACTGGGCCTATACCATCCGCGAGCCGCTGGGCGTTTGCGTCGGCATCGGCGCGTGGAACTATCCCACGCAGATCGCCTGCTGGAAGGCCGCGCCGGCGCTGGCCTGTGGCAACGCGATGGTGTTCAAACCGTCGGAAACCACGCCGCTTTGCGCGCTGAAAGTGGCCGAGATCCTGACCGAGGCCGGCGCGCCGCCGGGCCTGTTCAACGTGGTGCAGGGCGCGGGCGCGGTCGGCGCGCAGCTGGTGACGGACCCGCGCGTGGCCAAGGTGTCGCTGACCGGCTCGGCGCCCACGGGCAAAAAGGTCTACGCCGCGGCGGCGGCCGAGATGAAGCACGTAACGATGGAACTGGGCGGCAAATCGCCCCTGATCGTCTTTGACGATGCCGATCTGGACGATGCGGTGGGCGGCGCGATCCTGGGCAATTTCTATTCCTCGGGGCAGGTCTGTTCCAACGGCACGCGGGTTTTCGTGCATCGCAGCCTGCGCGAGGCTTTCCTGGACCGGCTGACCGCCCGGCTGGCCGATGCGGTCATCGGCGACCCGCTGGACCCGGCCACCAATTTCGGCCCGATGGTCAGCGAGGGGCAGTTGCAGATCGTGCTGAATTACATCGCAAAGGGCGTGGATGAAGGCGCTCGGCTGGTCACTGGCGGCACCCGGCTGGACCGGCCCGGCTGCTGGATCACGCCGGCCGTTTTCGCAGATGTCACCGACGACATGACCATCGCCCGCGAAGAGATTTTCGGCCCCGTCATGTGCGTTCTGGATTTCGAGGACGAGGACGAGGTGATCGCCCGCGCCAACGCCACCGAATACGGCCTGTCGGCGGGTGTGTTCACCCGCGATCTGCAACGCGGCCACCGGGTGATCGGCGCGTTGCAGGCGGGCAGCTGTTTCCTGAATTCCTATAACGATGCACCGGTCGAGGTGCCGTTCGGCGGGGTCAAGGCCTCGGGCGTGGGGCGTGAAAACTCCAAGGCCGCGATCGCGCATTACAGCCAGGTGAAATCGGTCTACGTGCGCATGGGCCGGGTCGAGGCGCCGTTCTGATGCAGGCAGACTATGTCATCGTGGGCGCGGGCAGCGCGGGCTGCGCGATGGCCTGGCGCCTGGCCGAGGCCGGGCGGCGGGTGATCGTGATCGAGCATGGCGGCAGCGATTGGGGGCCGCTGATCAACATGCCCGGCGCGCTGTCTTACCCGATGAACATGGCGCGCTATGACTGGGGCTATGAAACCGAGCCCGAGCCGCATCTGGGTGGCCGCCGCCTGGCCTGCCCGCGCGGCAAGGTGATCGGCGGATCGAGCAGCATCAACGGCATGATCTACGTGCGCGGCCACGCCCGCGATTTCGACCATTGGCGCGATCAGGGCGCGGCGGGCTGGGGCTATGCCGATGTGCTGCCCTATTTCAAGCGGATGGAGCACTGGCACGATGGCGGCCACGGCGGCGACCCGGCCTGGCGCGGCAATGACGGGCCGCTGCACGTCACGCGTGGGCCGCGCGACAACCCGCTGGTGCAGGCCTTTGTGCAGGCTGGCGTGCAGGCCGGATACCCCGAGACGTCTGACTATAACGGGCACCAGCAAGAGGGGTTCGGCCCCTATGACATGACGGTGTGGCAGGGGCGGCGCTGGTCGGCGGCGCGCGCCTATCTGGACCGCGCGCTGAAGCTGGAAAACTGCACGCTTGTGCGGGGCCTTGCCCGGCGCGTCGTGTTCAAGGATGGCCGCGCCACGGGGGTCGAGATTACGCGCAAGGGCAAGACGCAGGTGATCGGCGCCCAGGCCGAGGTGATCCTGGCGGCCTCGGCCATCAACTCGCCCAAGCTCTTGATGCTGTCCGGCATCGGGCCGGCGGATCATTTGGCCGAACACGGCATCCCCGTTCTGGCCAACCGCCCCGGCGTGGGCCAGAACCTGCAAGACCATCTGGAGCTTTATATCCAGATGGCCGCCAGCCAGCCGATCAGCCTGTATAAATACTGGAACCTGTTCGGAAAAGCGTGGGTGGGGCTGCAATGGCTGCTGGCGCGGCGCGGGCCTGGCGCGTCGAACCAGTTTGAAAGTGCCGGGTTCATCCGCAGCCGGGCGGGGGTGGAATACCCGGATATCCAATATCATTTCCTGCCCATCGCCGTGCGCTATGACGGGCAGACCGCGGCCGAAGGGCACGGGTTTCAGGCCCATGTGGGCCCGATGCGCAGCGTGTCGCGCGGGTCCGTGTCGCTGCGCAGTTCGGATGCGGCCGCGGCGCCGAAAATCCTGTTCAACTACATGAGCGACGACAGCGATTGGCGCGATTTCCGCCAGTGCATTCGCCTGACGCGCGAGATTTTCGCGCAAGACGCCTTCAAACCCTTCGTCAAGCACGAGATTCAGCCGGGAGAAGCGGTGCAATCGGACGACGCGCTGGATGATTTCATCCGCGACCATGTGGAAAGCGCCTATCACCCCTGCGGCACCTGCCGGATGGGGCAGGCGGATGATCCGGGCGCGGTGGTGGATGCGCAGGCGCGGGTGATAGGGGTGTCGGGGCTGCGCGTGGCCGACAGCTCGATCTTTCCGCGCATCACCAATGGCAACCTGAACGCGCCGTCGATCATGGTTGGCGAAAAGGTGTCCGACCATGTGTTGGGCCGCGACCCGCTGCCGCCCGAGAACGCGCAGCCCTGGATCAATCCGAACTGGCAGGTGGCGCAGCGCTAAGGCGTTGTTAACACTTTCTTAACCTTCGTTAACAAAACCCGTTGTATTTCCGGGCGGCCGCCCCGAAATTAACGGAATGTTAAGACTTTGTGCCGCCTTTGTTCTGATCCTCGCCGCAATGCCTGCCTGGGCCGGCCCCAGCGGCACGGCGCGTGTGGTGGATGGCGACACGCTGAAGGTGGGCGGCGTCACCGTGCGGCTGCACGGGATCGACGCGCCGGAAACCGATCAATTCTGCGGTGGTGATGGCAGCCCGCCCTGGGCCTGCGGATCCTGGGTGCGTAACGAACTGCGCGCCCAGATCGACGGCAAGCGGGTCACCTGCCAGCAGGTCGATACCGACCGCTACGGCCGCGTGGTGGCCAAGTGTTTCCTGAACGGCCAGGATATCGGGCAGCAGATGGTGGCGGACGGTCTGGCCTTTGCCTATCGCAAATACAGCTGGGATTACGACCTGGATGAAAAGCGCGCGGCCGTCGCGGACAAGGGCCTGCATGGCACCGGCATCCAGTCGCCCGCGGCCTTTCGCCAAGCCGCGCGGACAGGCCAAGGGGCGGCGAACCTGGCGCAGGCGCCGCAGGGCTGTGTGATCAAGGGCAATATCTCGTCCGACGGGCGCCGCATCTACCACCTGCCGGGGCAAAACTGGTACGACCGCACCCGCATTTCCCAAGCCAAGGGCGAGCGCTGGTTCTGTTCCGAGGCCGAGGCTCGCGCCGCAGGCTGGCGCCGGGCGGCCCGCTGATCGGCGCACAGCGAATGTGCAATCGGCAGACTGGCGCGGGGGCGCGCGCCGCCCTAGTTTGCGGCTTATGGACAAGAACCTTTCCCTCGACCTGCGCACCGGCCTGCCGGATCACCTGCGCGTGCTGGCCGACAAATACCCGCGCGACATGTGGCAGGGGCATCCGAATTTTAACCAGCTGACGGCCTTCTGGCTGGATCGCCACCTGATGTTCCGCAAGGTTCTGGACAAGCTGATCGCCGACACCCAGGCGCATCTGGATGCCAAGGCAGGGCCGCGCTACGGCGCGGAACTAAGCCGATACACGGGCTTTTTCCTGCAAGAGCTGCACGGCCATCACGGGATCGAGGACGCGCATTATTTCCCGCAGTTCAAACCGCTTGACGCGCGCGTGGCCGGCGCCTTCGATCTGCTGGACCACGACCATCACGCGCTGGATGCGCATCTGCACGACCTGGCCAACGACACCAACGCCGTGTTGCGCGCCCTCCAGGCCGGGCACAAGGCGCAGGACGAGGCCGGCGCGCTGCTGGCCCGGCACGAGGCGTTTCAGACCTTCCTTGACCGGCACCTGACCGATGAGGAAGAGGTGATCGTGCCCCTGGTGCTGGAATACGGCGCCGACATGAACTGAAAAATTCTGCGCGCGACGCCCGGCGTTTGATCCGTATCAAGGAGAGCGGCCCGCGCGCCGCCCTATTGTGGCCTTCGACCATAAAACAGGAAGGAGACCGCGCATGTCCCACACCCCGCACGAGCTGCATGAAGAATTCCCCGAACACGCCGAAAAGCTGAGCCAGTTGAAAACGTCGAACGCGCATTTTGCCAAGCTGGCGGAGGAGTATCACGAGATCAACCGCGCCGTGCACCGCGCCGAAACCGATGTCGAACCCACCGATGACGCGCATATGGTGGAGATGCGCAAAAAACGCGCCGCGCTAAAGGATGAGATCTATCGGATGTTGGCGGCGGCCTGATCGATAAAGCCCCAGATGCGCGGCAGAACATCGCTGCGCCAAAGGTCGGTATGACCGGCCTGGGGCAACTCGATGAACCGTTTTATCTTGGCCGGGGCGGCGTCGAACAGGCGCCGCCCTTGCTCTATCGGAACCAGCGCATCCTGCCGGCCGTGCAGAACAAGCAGGGGAGGCGTCAGCTTTTCGGCCCAGTCCAGGCTGGCCCAGCGGTTTTCGATGTGGTCGGTCAGGCCCGACACCGCGGGGTAAAGATGCGCCGCCACATCCGGGATCGCGGTGAACGGCGCCTCAAGCACGACAACCTGCGGCGGGCCCGCGCCTTTGTCGCGGTCGATCGCGGTGCTGGACATCAGGCCCGCCACCGCCACGCCGGTGCCCAGGCTTTCACCATATAGCACCCAGGGCGCATCGGCGCTGCCGCGCACCAGATCGCCACGCGCCCGCCAGATCGCGCGGATATCGCCGGAAATCGCGCGCTCGCCCGGTGTGCCGCCGCTGCCCGAAGACCCACGATAGGCCGGGGCCAGCAGGCCGTATCCGCGCGACAGGAAATGGTCGAACCGCCCGGCACGATCCTTCAGCCCGCCGGCATTGCCATGCAGGTAAAAGATGACGGGCTTGCCGGGGGCGGGCGGTGCTGTCCACAGCACCAGAACCGTGTCGTCATCGCCCCGCCATTCCAGTTCGGTGATCTCATGCAGGTTCAGCGCCTGCGGATCCACCCGGGCGGCATCGAACGGGTAGAGCATCTGCCGCTCCAACGGGCCTTTCAGCGCGGCCAGCCCGGCGAGCGCCAAGGCGGCAATGGCCAGCAGGCGCAGCACGGCTATTCCACCCGATAGGGCAGCACACCGCGGGTGTTGCTGTCGATCGACAGGCGCCGTTCCAGCGGCGGGACCGAGCGTTGGTGGCACTGCGTGCGCTCGCATATCCGGCAAGAGATTCCGATAGGTTCAAAGGCGCGCGGGTTGCTGAGGTCCAGATCGTCGGCATAGACCAGCGCGTCGGCGTGGCGCACCTCGCATCCCAGCGCGATGGCATAGCGGCGCGTGGGCGCGCCAAAGGCGCCGCCCGGTTTGCTGACATCGCGTGCCAGGTTGATATAGCGCATCCCGTCCGGCGTTTCGGCCAGTTGGCGCAGAAAGCGGCCGGGTGTTTCAAACGCGCGATGCACGTTCCACAAGGGGCAGGCCCCGCCAAAGCGCGCGAATTGCAGCCGCGTGGCGCTGTGGCGCTTGGTGATGGTGCCGGCCTGATCGACGCGGACGAAGAAAAACGGGATGCCCTTGGCGCCGGGGCGTTGCAGGGTCGAAAGGCGGTGGGCCACCTGCTCGATCGAGGCGGAAAAGCGCGTGGCCAGCAGTTCCAGGTCATGGCGCGCGGTCTGCGCGGCCTCAAGGAACCTTGTGTACGGCATCAGCGCGGCCCCGGCGAAGTAATTGGCCAGGCCGATCTTGGCGATGGCGCGCGCCTCGTCGCTGCGGAAGCGGGCGAAATCCAGCGTCGCCTCAAGCAGCTTGTCCTGCTGCAAAAGCGCGATTTGCAGAAGGATCTGAAAGGTCTGGGTTTCCGGCGCCGCGCGGTTCGACAGGGTCAGGCTGCGGGTTTCGGGAGCGAAATGGCGCAACCGGTCGCTATCGGCCAGGCGCAGGGTGATCCCGGCCTTTTCCAGCATTTCGGGTGCGCACAGGCGCATCGGGCGGCCCTGGGTCGATTGGGCCAGGTGCTCGGCCGCGCGGTCGACCGCGTCGATATAGTTGTCGCAGTAATGAAAGAAATCGCGCACCTCGTCCCAGGGGCTGGGTTGCAGGCGCGATTCCTCGCGCCCCAGCGCCTCGTCCAGGCTGGCGAGCCGTTCGTGGGTTTGCCGGTAAGCGCGGTGCAGATCGATAAAGGCCCGCGCCAGCGCCGGCGCGTTCGAGGCGGTCAACCGCAGGTCGGCCAGTGGCGGCGGCGTGTCCCCGAACAGCGGGTCGGCCATCGCCTCGCGCATATCGGTGACCAGTCGTTCGCTGTCGCCGGTCGACAGCTCGGTCACGTCGAACCCGAATTCCTGCGCCAGCGCCAGCACCACGGTCGTGCTGACGGGGCGGTTGTTGTTCTCCATCTGGTTCAGATAGGGCAGGGAAACGCCCAGCTTGGCGGCGAAATCCTTTTGCGTCAGGCCCAGGCGCTGACGTGTCTCGCGCAGCTTGGCGCCGGCATAGAGTTTGCGGGTCGACATGGGCGGCCTTTGCAGGTTTGCGACGGGTCATTCATGCCTTTGCAAAGCGGCCGAGTCCAGCCCGGCACCACGCCGGCACCGCCGTTTCAAAGCCCCAGCTGACGCTCGCGCAGGATCACGCCGGCAATCGCAAAAACCGCGAAAAGCGAGGTCAGGAACATGATCCAGATCAGCGGAAACTCTCCGGCGCCCGGCACCAGCAACGCGCCCGCCAGCGCCGACAGGCCGGCGCCGCCGCCGATCATGATCGCGCCGCCCAGCCCGCTGGCGGTGCCCGCCAGATGCGGGCGCACCGACAGCATCCCGGCGGTGGCGTTGGCGATGGTCATGCCGTTGCCCACGCCCACCAGCGTCATGAAGCCGAAAAAGCTGAGCGGGCTGGAATAGCCGGCGTAGGATGAGATCAGCGACAGGGCCATGCCCAGCGTTGCGATGATCGTGCCCCACAGGACCATTCTGTTGACACCATAGCTGGCCGCATAAGCCCCGGTGATCCAGTTGCCCAGGAAATACCCGATCGAGGGCGCGGCGAAATAGATCCCCATTTCGCCGGGCGACAGGCCAAACACGTTCGACGCAACGAAGGGCGCGCCGCCCAGATAGGCGAAAAACGCCCCCGATCCGAAAGCCGCGGCCATGCAGTAGCCCCAGAACCGGGGGCTTTTGATCAGCTCGGGATATTCGCGAAACTGTCCGGCCAGCGTGTTGTCCGAGGCGCGCGCGGTTTCGCCCAGGTCGCGCCAGGCGATCCAGAACACCGCCAGCCCGGCAAAGAACAGCAGCCAGAAATTCGCGTGCCAGCCGAACAGCTCTTCCAGCGCGCCGCCGATGGCCGGGCCGATCATCGGCACCACCGCCATGCCCATCGTCACATAGCCGATCATCGACGCGGCCTTGTCTTGGGTGAACATGTCGCGCACCACCGCGCGGCTGAGGACCATCGCCACCACGACCACCGCCTGGAACATCCGAAACGCCAGGAATACCGTCACGTTGGGGGCAAAAATGCAGCCCAGCGTCGCCACTAGATACAGCGCCAGCCCGGTCATGATCACCGGGCGGCGGCCCAGCTTGTCGGAAATCGGCCCCACGACGATCTGCAAAACCGCGTTCATTGCCAGGTAAATCGCCACCGACAGCTGCATCAGCCGGTATTCGGTGTCGAAATAGGCCGCCATGCCCGGCAGCGAGGGCAGAAACACGTTCATGCTGAGCGCCGAGATTCCGGCCAGCAGGATCAGTGTTGAAATATGAGGGGGCGTGGCGCGATCCAGATAGCGCACCGTGGGCGTGTCACTCATGCCATATGGGTATGGACAAGGGCTGGGGCTGTCCATAACGCATGTGATCAAATTTGCCAATTTGCAATTCGCTACGAAAATATTTCACAGGATTTGCAAATTTGCCGGATTCCGTTTGGACTTGGCTGCGCGCAACATTATAACCCGCCCAAACGGAAGGGGACCGCCATGAAAGACATCCTGCAAGAACTCGAAGATCGCCGCCACGCCGCCCGTATGGGCGGTGGCGAGAAACGCATCGCCAGCCAGCATGAAAAGGGCAAGCTGACCGCGCGCGAGCGGATCGAACTGCTGCTCGACGAGGGCAGTTTCGAAGAATACGACATGTTCGTGGCCCATCGCTGCACCGATTTCGGGATGGAGCAGAATCGCCCCTACGGCGATGGCGTGGTGACCGGTTGGGGCACGATCAACGGCCGGCTGGTTTACGTGTTCAGCCAGGATTTCACCGTTCTCGGCGGGTCGGTGTCGGCCACCCACGCGCAAAAGATCTGCAAGATCATGGACATGGCGATGCAGAACGGCGCGCCCGTGATCGGCATCAACGATTCCGGCGGCGCACGCATCCAGGAAGGCGTGGACAGCCTGGCGGGCTATGGCGAAGTGTTCCAGCGCAACATCATGGCCTCTGGCGTGGTGCCGCAGATCAGCCTCATCATGGGCCCCTGCGCCGGCGGCGCGGTTTACAGCCCCGCGATGACCGACTTTATCTTCATGGTCAAAGACAGCAGCTATATGTTCGTGACCGGCCCCGACGTGGTGAAAACGGTGACGAACGAGGTGGTCACCGCCGAAGAGCTGGGCGGCGCCAGCACCCACACCAAGAAATCGAGCGTGGCCGACGGCGCGTTTGAAAACGATGTCGAGGCCTTGGCCGAGGTCCGCCGCCTGGTCGATTTCCTGCCCGCCAACAACCGCGAAAAGCCGCCCGTGCGCCCGTTTTTCGACGATGTGGACCGGGTGGAAACCAGCCTGGACACGCTGGTGCCGGAAAACGCCAACACGCCCTACGACATGAAGGAATTGATCCTGAAGATCGCGGATGAAGGCGATTTTTACGAGATCCAGGAAGATTTCGCCAAGAACATCATCACCGGCTTTATCCGCCTCGAAGGGCAGACCGTGGGTGTCGTGGCCAACCAGCCGATGGTGCTGGCCGGCGTTCTGGACATCGACAGCGCCCGCAAGGCCGCGCGGTTCGTGCGGTTCTGCGATGCGTTCGAAATTCCGATCCTGACGCTGGTGGATGTGCCCGGCTTCCTGCCCGGCACCAAGCAGGAATACGATGGTGTCATCAAGCACGGCGCCAAGCTGCTGTTCGCCTATGGCGAGGCAACGGTGCCCAAGGTGACGGTCATCACGCGCAAGGCCTATGGCGGCGCGTATGTGGTTATGGCCTCGAAACACCTGCGGGCCGACGTAAACTATGCCTGGCCCACCTCCGAGGTGGCGGTGATGGGCGCCAAGGGCGCGACCGAGATCCTGTATCGCTCCGAGCTGGGCGATGCTGACAAGATCGCGCAGCGCACCAAGGAATATGAAGACGCCTTTGCCAATCCCTTCGTGGCGGCCGAGCGCGGCTTTATCGACGAGGTGATCCAGCCGCGCAGCACCCGCAAGCGCGTGGCCCGTGCCTTTGCCATGCTGCGCAACAAGAAACAGGCGATGCCCTGGAAAAAGCACGACAACATCCCGCTGTAAGCGCGGGATGACGGGGCAGGGGCGCCGGGCGCCCTTGCCGGGTTTCGATCACTGAACGGAGAAGGCCCGTGGCGACACGCGCAAGACAGACACGCTGGCATGTCGCGCCCCTGCGCGACGGGGTCGAGCTGTCGCGCCGTGCGCCGGCCCGGTTCGACCTGGCGGTCGAGGCACGGCTTCCCTTGATGGATCCGTTGCGCCTGGCTCACCAGGTGCGGCAGGATATGTGGCGGCGCCTGCAGCGCCTTCGGGGGTTCGCCCCCGCCGTGCGCGTGACGCGCGACGGCGATCACCTGCATGTCACGGCAGGTGGCGCCGTGAACGGCCCCATTCCGCGCGCTCAGGCCGAGGCCGCCATTCGCGCGGTTCTGGACGATCCGGCAAATCGGGCGCGCTGGCGCCGGTTCGCCGGGCGGGGGGCGCCTGCGGATGTTTAGGCGCATGGCTTATATCGTCGCGCTTGGGGGCGCTTTGGCCTGCGCGACCACGGCAACCGGGCAGGAGGAGGCCCGGCCCGTGCCCCCGTTGCCGTCCGGCGTGACGGCCAGCTTGCTGGATTGGCTGGTGGACGAGCCCGCGGGCCTTGGCCTGACGGCGCGGTTCCGTTTTGTGGTGCCTGCCATCGCGCAGGGCACCGGCTTTGCCGAGGTCGAGGACGATTTCCCCGTCCTGTGCCATGATTACGCCTTGCCGGCGCTCGCGCAGGGCGATGTCGCGCCCGACCGGGTGATTATCTCTTACGCGGGCGCGCCGATCGAATTCGGCGCGTCGGACCCCGAGATCGTGCAGTTTTTCGAGGTGTTCCGGATCGAAAACGGCATCTGTATCTGGGAGGGATTCTGACCATGCCACAATATCTTGCGGGGCATAGTTCAGACCTGGGGGCGATTGCGGCTTTCCCGTCACAGCGACCGGCGGCGTGGGCCGGCGCGTATCAATTTTCGCCTGATTCCGCTATCCTGCACCGCGGTTGCATTCGTGTGGCCGAAAACTCGTACGAGGGGCAGGGCCGGCGCCAAATCGCCGGTTTGTCCAAAACAAGAGACAGGAGAAACGGATGTCGAAGTACATCAAGAGCATGCTCGCCCTGGGTCTGGTTGCCGGTCTGGCAGCCTGCGCACAGCCGGCCGAGGAAGAATACGTCGTGGTCGAGCCCGAGCCCATCTCGGTCGAACCGACCTACACCGGCAAGTACAAGTAACGCTTGTCAGGGGCGGGCCCGCGGGCCCGTCCCCACCGCCATGTTCCTTGATGCGGGGGGGCGGTCATGATCAAGCATCGCGGGTTTCCCGGCCGTCTTCCGGGCACCGATTTCCAGTTCACCATTCGCCGCGCCAACCCCAGGGGCGCCACGCCGCTGACCCGGCGCGAACGCTATCGCGACCGCAAGGCCGTGGACAAACGGGCCGACGCGGTCTTTCTGGCGGCGCTGTGGGAGCATTTCGGCGATCAGCCGTTCGAGCGCGGCAACCTGGATGCCGGGCGGTTAAGCTGGCTGTTCGGTCGCGAGGTGGTGCCGGCCGACGACTCGTTCGATCCCGAAAGCTATGAGGCGCTGCTGCAGATCGACGAAAACGCCGCGCGCGCCGCATTCCCGGAGGTGTTCGAGGAATGATCGGCATTTTTCTGCGCAGAACCCCGCAACTTTGGCGAGAAATGGCCTATTCCACGCCATCTGCGATCAAAGCCGTTGCAGGGCCGAAAAACCGTCGGCACGGTAAAGGTGTAGTGGCAGCCCGGTTCCCCCGGGTTGGGACGATCAGTCTGAACCGTTACCCTTCCCCTGTCGGGCGGTTCGGCCCCCCCCAAGGCCGGCCGCCCACTTTTTTTGCCCACACAACAGAGACTTGGCAGAATCGGCAAGGCTTTGCCGGAAATCGCCTTTGCGCCGATTGCCTCTGGCATTCGTCCTTTGCCATGCCACATTGCTCCGTGGTTAAGACGGAATGCAAAAGGCAGGACAGCAGATGCAGATCAAACCGATTATTCTTGCGCTGGTTACAACCGGCGCGCTTGCCGGGTGCGGAGACACGCCGTTGGAGCAAACCTTGCTGGGTGCGGGGACAGGGGCGGCCGGCGCCGCGGTTCTCGACACCAGCGTGGCGGGCGGCGCATTGGTCGGCGCGGTGGCCAACGTGGCCTATTGCCAGCAATATCCTTCGCGGTGTTGACGCAACACTTTTCAGCGTCAAACCGCAGAACGCTGGTGCAATCGCCTGTTTTCCGGTAGTCTCATGCTCAAAGCCTGAACAAAAAAATCGAGGCATCGAGCATGAATACCGTGAAAATCCTGGCCGCGATGTGTCTCATCGCGGCGATCGCCGGATGTGCATCCGTTCCGGAAACATCCAGCCGATTCTATTTCAGCCCGTCATACGAGCCGTTGCCGGGCATCGACTGAACGGCCACGCCCCCACGGGGGCGGTGCCGGGCCTTAACCTGAACCAAACGCAGCGCAGCGTCGGACGCCCTTGGGCGACCGGCGCCGTTTTGCGTTCTGCCTGAGGAAAGAAAAGGGACAGCGCATGTTCAACAAGATCCTGATTGCCAACCGGGGCGAGATCGCCTGCCGCGTGATCAAGACCGCCCGCAAGATGGGCATCAAGACCGTTGCGGTCTATTCGGATGCCGACAAACATGCGTTGCATGTGGAAATGGCCGACGAGGCCGTGCATATCGGCCCGCCGCAGGCCAACCAGTCTTACATCGTGATCGACAAGATCATGGAGGCGATCAAGCAAACCGGCGCCGAGGCGGTGCACCCGGGTTATGGTTTCCTGTCGGAAAACCCCAAATTCGCCGAGGCGCTCGAGGCGGCTGGCGTTGCCTTCATCGGCCCGCCCAAGGGCGCGATCGAAGCGATGGGCGACAAGATCACCTCGAAAAAGATCGCGGCCGATGCAGGTGTCAGCACGGTGCCGGGCCATATGGGCCTGATCGAGGATGCCGACGAGGCGCTGCGCATTTCCGAGGAAATCGGGTTTCCGGTAATGCTCAAGGCCAGCGCGGGCGGCGGCGGCAAGGGCATGCGGATCGCATGGAATGCCGAGGAAGTGCGCGAGGGCTTTCAGGCGTCCAAGAACGAGGCGGCCAGCAGCTTTGGCGACGACCGGATGTTCATCGAGAAATTCGTGACGCAGCCGCGCCATATCGAAATCCAGGTGCTGTGCGATGCCCACGGCAACGGCGTCTATCTGGGCGAGCGCGAATGCTCGATCCAGCGCCGGAACCAGAAGGTGATCGAAGAGGCGCCCAGCCCCTTCCTTGACGAAAAGACCCGCCGCGCGATGGGCGAGCAGGCCGTGGCGCTGGCCAAGGCCGTGGGGTACGCCAGCGCGGGCACGGTGGAATTCATCGTCGACGGCGACAAGAATTTCTATTTCCTGGAAATGAACACCCGCCTGCAGGTGGAACACCCGGTGACCGAGCTGATCACCGGCGTCGATCTGGTGGAGCAGATGATCCGCGTGGCCGCCGGCGAAAAGCTGTCGATCACCCAGGACGATGTGAAACTGACCGGCTGGGCCATCGAAAGCCGGCTTTACGCCGAAGACCCTTATCGCAATTTCCTGCCCTCGATCGGGCGGTTGACGCGCTATCGCCCGCCTGAAGAGGTGGCCGCTGGCCCGCTGCTGGAGATGGGGACCTGGCAAGGAGATGCGGCGCCTGGTGACACGGCGGTGCGCAACGATACCGGTGTCTACGAGGGCGGCGAGATCAGCATGTATTACGACCCGATGATCGCCAAGCTGTGCACCTGGGCGCCCGACCGCGCGCAGGCGCTGGAGGCGATGCGCGTCGCGCTGGACCGGTTCGAGGTCGAAGGCATCGGGCACAACCTGCCTTTCCTGTCGGCGGTGATGGACCACCCGAAATTCGCCGCCGGTGACATGACCACCGCCTTTATCGCCGAGGAATATCCCGACGGCTTCGAAGGGGTCGAACTGGGCGAAGACGCGCTGCGCCGCATCGCGGCCTCGTGCGCGGCGATGCACCGCGTGGCCGAAATTCGCCGCGCGCGCGTTTCGGGGCGGATGGACAACCACGAACGCCACGTGGGCGAGGATTGGAACGTCACCCTGCAAGGCGGCTCCTTCGACCTGAAAATCGCCGCCGACCGCGATGGCGCCACCGTCACCTTCGCCGATGGCAACAGCCACCGCGTGACCGGCGATTGGACGCCGGGGGACCAGCTGGCCGACATGATGGTGGATGGCGAGGCATTGGTGATGAAGGTGGGCAAGATCAGCGGCGGCTTCCGCATCCGCAGCCGTGGTGCCGACCTGAAGGTGCATGTGCGCACCCAACGCCAGGCCGAGCTGGCCCGCCGGATGCCCGAAAAACTGCCGCCCGACACCTCGAAAATGCTGCTGTGTCCGATGCCAGGCCTGATCGTCAAGGTCGACGTGGAAGAGGGCCAAGAGGTGCAGGAAGGCCAGGCGCTGTGCACGGTCGAGGCGATGAAGATGGAAAACATCCTGCGCGCCGAGCGCAAGGGCATCGTTTCCAAGATCAACGCCGGCCCGGGCGACAGCCTGGCCGTCGATGACGTGATCATGGAGTTCGAATAACCCCATGCGCCCACGCGCCGTAACCAAGTGGAAAGGGGTTTTGCCCCAGACTGCCCCCCGGATCATCTCCGGGGGCAGCCCGCATGGTATATCTGGTGCGATTGAAACTGGCTTGCGCGGCCTTGGCCGCATTGGCGGCCTGCGCGATGGACAAGCCCGAGGTCGCGCGCGCCTTTGTCGACCGATGGGCCT
Source organism: Paracoccaceae bacterium (assembly GCA_021767525.1). GTDB lineage: Bacteria > Pseudomonadota > Alphaproteobacteria > Rhodobacterales > Rhodobacteraceae > Lutimaribacter. The sequence goes on along the minus strand of JAASTF010000008.1, from coordinate 9,784 downwards.
GGGCCGGGCCGCAGACCTATTTCGCCTCGGCCAGGGCCTGCACAGTAGGCGTTTACCAGCTGGAAAGCCCCGGTTTGCGCAATGGCGTCACGCGGGTTTTCGACACGCGGCAGGGCGTTTCGCTGCTGCGACAGGGCCGCGCGGTGGCCTTTGCCGACCGGCAGGTGACGCCCGACGCGCTGGCCCAGGCGGTGATGTCGATGGATCTGCACACCGGGCTTGGGCTGGTTTCGACCGTCACCGGGCCACGTGCCTGCATGTCGGACGACGTGGCGCTGAACGTGCATCGCATCCTGACGCAAGAGGGTGTGATCACCGTCTACGATCCGGGCGAAAACGTTCTGCTGCTGCTGGATATGGTCAGGGGCCACGCGGTGTTTCTGCGCGGCACGACCTGAGCGGGGGTTACCCCGCGCCGGGCTCGTTCTTCATGTCGCGGATTTCCTGCTGCCGGATCGGCATCTTGTCGATCGAGCGGCTGATTTCGCGCACGTCGAAGGGCAGCGGCTTGCGGATGCGGGTCAGCCCATCCTTGCTGATGATGACCAGCGAAAAGCCACGCGGCCGCAATTCCAGCCGCAGGTTCGAGCGCGCCTGCGGCGTCGTGTCGGTCAGCACCACCACGTCACGTTCCAGCAGCGGGCGCGGGTCTTCGCGCAGCAGGCGCATCTGTTCGATGTATCGCGGGTCGTTCGGGCTGTCGGCGAAGACGATGATGGGCCGCGAAACCCACAAAAATTGGTTCAATTCCACGCCTTCGGGCGACAGAAGCGGCAATTCCTCCTCGGGTTCGACGGCCTCCTGCGCGGCTGCCGGAAGCGCGAAAAACAGTGCGATTGCAAAGGCTAAGACGTGTTTCATGGGCTCTCCTGTCAGGGATGATATAGGCAGCCCATCCAAGGATGCGAATAGGTTTTTCGTGAAACTTTGGCCAAATGCGCGCCTTAAGCCCTTGGTCACCTTGGGGGCGGGATGATGGGGGCCACTGTCATCCACAGCCGGCCCGCGCCCTTGCGGGCGGCCCTTGCCAAGGTGCTGCGCATCATGGACGTTATCCTGCATCTCGGGGCGCATCGCACCGCCTCGACCTCGTTCCAGGCCTATCTGCGCGACAATGCCGCGCCGCTGTCCGCGCAGGGCGTGGCCCATTGGGGCCCGAAACGCACCCGCAGCGGCCTGTTCGCCGGTGTCTGGCCCGGCGATCCCACCGCACCGGGCCCGCGTGCGGCGGATCGGGCCGCGGGGCGCATCGCGCTGGCGCTGCAAAGCCAGGCGGCGCAGGGCACGGCTGCGCTGATCGTCAGTGACGAAAATATCCTGGGCCTGCCGCGCGAAGGCGTGCGTGCCCGCACCCTGTACCCCGCGGCGGGCGAGCGTGTGGCCCGCCTGGCCGCAGCCTTTCGCGGGCGCATCAATCGGGCGGTGCTGTCGATTCGCTGCCCCGATGCCTATTGGGCGTCGCTGATCGCCATGACGGCGGCGCGGGGCCGCCCGTTGCCCGGGCCGCATCGCGTGGCCGCGCTGGCCGACAGCCCGCGCAGCTGGCGCGACGTGATCACCGATGTCGCCTGCGCGCTGCCGGGCGTGCCGCTGCTGATCCTGCCGCACGAGGTTTTCGGCGCCACGCCCGAACGGCGGCTGGCGGCGATGCTGCCCGGCCCCGTGACGCCGCCGATGACCCACGCCCGCAACCGGCTGAACGCCGCGCCGCGCCTGCCGCAGATGCGCGCCGCGCTGGCGCAGGCCGGCCGCGACACCGGCCATTTGCCCCAGGGCGATGGCCCCTTTACCCCCTTCACCCGCGCGCAGGCCGCGCGGTTGCAGGAAACCTATGCCGACGACCTGTTCTGGCTGACCGCCGGGGCGGATGGTCTGGCCACACTCATCACCGGGAAGCCGCCCGGGGCAGAGGGGAAAACCCCCGCCCGGGGCCAAACAGAAAGAGGACAAGCACATGACCACCAAGGACGAGTGGCGCAAGCTGGCTGAAAAGGAACTGCGCGGGCGCCCGCTGGAGGACCTGACCTGGAAAACCCTCGAAGGGATCGAGGTGCAGCCCGTCTATACCGCCGAGGATGTCGAGGGGCTGGATCACCTGGGCTCGATGCCCGGTTTTGCGCCTTTCACGCGCGGCCCCAAGGCCACGATGTATGCCGGCCGCCCCTGGACGATTCGGCAATACGCGGGCTTTTCGACGGCCGAGGAATCGAACGCCTTTTACCGCAAGGCGCTGGCCGCCGGGCAGCAGGGCGTGTCGGTGGCGTTCGACCTGGCCACGCATCGCGGGTATGACAGCGACCACCCCCGCGTTGTGGGCGATGTGGGCAAGGCGGGCGTCGCCATCGACAGCGTCGAGGACATGAAGATCCTGTTCGACGGCATCCCGCTGGACCAGGTGAGCGTGTCGATGACGATGAACGGCGCGGTCATTCCAATCCTGGCGAATTTCATCGTGACGGGCGAAGAGCAGGGCCACGACAAGGCGGTTCTGTCGGGCACCATTCAGAACGACATTCTGAAAGAATTCATGGTGCGCAACACCTATATCTACCCGCCCGAGCCGTCGATGCGGATCATCTCCGACATCATCGCCTATACCTCGGACAACATGCCGAAATTCAACAGCATTTCGATTTCCGGCTACCACATGCAAGAGGCCGGGGCGAACCTGGTGCAAGAGCTGGCCTATACCCTGGCCGACGGCCGCGAATACGTGAAGGCCGCGATCGAGGCCGGCATGGACGTGGACAAGTTCGCCGGGCGTCTGTCGTTCTTTTTCGCCATCGGAATGAATTTCTTCATGGAAATCGCCAAACTGCGCGCCGCGCGCACCCTTTGGCATCGCATCATGACCGAATTCGGCGCACAGAACGAACGGTCGAAAATGCTGCGCACCCATTGCCAGACCTCGGGCGTCAGCCTGCAGGAGCAAGACCCCTACAACAACGTGGTGCGCACCGCCTACGAGGCGCTGAGCGCGGTTCTGGGCGGCACCCAGTCGCTGCACACCAACGCCCTGGACGAGGCGATCGCCCTGCCGACCGAATTTTCGGCCCGAATTGCGCGCAACACCCAGCTGATCCTGCAAGAGGAAACCGGCATAACCAACGTGGTCGATCCGCTGGCGGGCTCGTACTACGTTGAAAGCCTGACCAACGAGCTGATCGAAAAGGCCTGGGCCCTGATGGAAGAGGTCGAGGAAATGGGCGGCATGACCAAGGCCGTGGCCAGTGGCATGCCCAAGCTGCGGATCGAGGAATCGGCCGCCACCCGCCAGGCCATGATCGACCGGGGCGACGAGGTGATCGTCGGCGTGAACAAGTATCGCAAGGAAACCGAGGATCCGATCGACATCCTGGATATCGACAACGTCAAGGTGCGCGAAGGCCAGGTCGCCGCGCTGGAGCGGATCCGCGCCAGCCGCGACGAGGCCGCCTGCCAGGCCGCGCTGGATGAACTGACCCGCCGCGCCAAAGAGGGCGGCAACCTGTTGGAGGCGGCGGTCGAAGCCGCCCGCGCACGTGCAACCGTGGGGGAAATCAGCATGGCGATGGAAAAGGAATTCGGCCGCCACCGCGCCGAGGTGAAAACCCTGGCCGGCGTCTACGGCGCGGCCTATGAGGGCGACGAAGGCTTTGCCGCGATCCAGAAATCGGTCGAGGATTTCGCCGAAGAAGAGGGCCGCCGCCCGCGTATGCTGGTGGTCAAGATGGGCCAGGACGGGCATGACCGCGGCGCCAAGGTGATCGCCACTGCCTTTGCCGATATCGGGTTCGACGTGGATGTGGGCCCGCTGTTCCAGACGCCGGACGAGGCTGCGCAAGACGCCATCGACAACGACGTGCACGTGATCGGCATTTCCAGCCAGGCCGCCGGCCACAAGACGCTTGCGCCGCAACTGATCGACGCGCTGAAGGAAAAGGATGCGGGCGACATCATCGTGATCTGTGGCGGCGTGATCCCGCAGCAGGATTACGAGTTCCTGAAAAAGGCAGGCGTCAAGGCGATCTTTGGCCCGGGCACCAACATCCCCGAAGCGGCCCAGGACATCCTGCGCCTGATCCGCGAGGCGCGCGCCTGAGATCCTGCACACGCGGTCCGGGGGAAATTTTCAGGGTTTCTCCCGGTGATTGTTTTTGCGTCCGTCGCTAGGTATAGAAAAGCAGCGGCTTCGGCGCGAGTGTGTGCGACCAAGCTGCCGGTATGATTGTATAAACCCGCCCGCAGAGATGCGCGGCGGGTTTTTCTTTGCGCTTATATGGATCCGCGGCACGCCCGGTCGCGTATTACCTTGTGGACAGGCAAAAAGGCGTATCGATGCAAATCCTTATTCTATATGTGGTGACGGCAGTGGTGTTTTTGGCGGTGGATGCCGTGATGCTGACCAAGGTCATGCGCCCGCTGTTCGAAACGCATCTGGGCGATCAACTGCGCGACAGCCCGCAATTGGTGGCTGCGGCCCTGTTCTATCTGTTCTACGTGGTGGGCGTTCTGGTGTTCGTCTCTCTACCGGCCCTGCGCGCCGACGCGCCGATGCAGGCTTTGTGGATGGGCGCGCTGTTGGGGGCTGTGGCCTATGGCACCTATGAATTCACCAGTTTCGCGGTAATGAAGAACTGGCATTGGCAGATGGTTCTCGCAGATACCACATGGGGCGCGGCGCTGACCGGTGGCTCGGCGCTGGTCGGTGTGCTGGTGACGCGCGCCCTGACGGGCCCCGCGTGACACCGTATGTCGGGGCCCGGGCGCGACCGACCCCAAAGCATTGTTGACCGACGCCGCGCTGCGCAATAGCCTGCCTGCATTGATCACCTGGCCACGTTGGCCGGATTTTGCAGGGGTGCCCCAGATGACGTTGAAACGTATTTTCGCCGCCGCCGCGCTGGTGATGGCCGCGGCCATGCCAGCCTCGGCGATGGATGCCAAGCTTTACCCGTATCACTCCAAGGAAAATTACTGCCCTGGCGGCTTGCAGCCGATCGTGATGGGGGGCGTGATCTGTTGCGGCCAGCCGAACCAGTCGATGACCTATGCACAGATGCAGGCGCATCCGGTGGCAAAGCGCACCCACCGGGCGGCGTCGCGCGGGCGGCTGGTATGCCCGGCCGGGGAAAAAGGGTGCTATCGCCAGTGAACCGCGATGCGGGGGCGCAGGGCGGCGCATGCCGCCCCCGCCGATCTGCCGGCGATCAAAGCAGTGTCAGCTCACCCGCCATCTGACGGCCATCGCGGCCTTCCTGCAATTCGAACCCGACCTTCTGGTTGTCGGCCAGACCGGTCAGGCCCGAGCGTTCGACGGCCGAGATGTGCACGAACACGTCCTTGCCGCCTTCGTCGGGGGCGATGAAACCATAGCCTTTGGTGGTGTTGAACCATTTCACGGTGCCGGTGGGCATGTCCCGTGTCTCCTTCTGTCGTCATAGGTCCCGGCCGAGCGTCGGGCGGGGCAGGCCGGTATTCAGGGGTCCGGCATCGACACGAGGCGGAGTCTGAAATCCAGTTTGCCCTTTGAGGATTGCAGCAGTTTTGTAAAATTCAAGCAAAACCTACGGCACCTGCCGGCCCGCGCAATGCCACCCATGCGAGTAGAAAATGAGAGGCGAAATGCAGATTTATGGCCTGAAAACATGCGATTCGTGCCGTAAGGCGCTGAAATCATTGCCCGACGCGGAATTCGTGGATATCCGCGCCACGCCGCTTTCTGACGAGATGTTGGCCCGCGCCCATGCGCGGTTTGGTGCCGATCTTGTGAACCGTCGCTCGACCACGTGGCGAAATCTTGGGCAAGACGCGCGCGACCAGCCCGAGCTTGCGTTGCTAAGGTCACACCCGACGCTGATGAAAAGGCCCTTGATTGAAACCGACGATGGCAGCCTCTATCTCGGCTGGACCAAGGATGTTCAGGCCGCGCTGACGTAACGCCGGCCAAAGGGGGGTGCGATGCGCAACGCTGCATTGGTTTTGGGGATCATCGGCGGGCTTTTCGCCATGCTGGTCGGGTTTTTCAGCTATGGCTATACCGAGGCCGCCGCGCGCTATGCCGAGATCGAAGAGATTTTTGGCCCCGTCGCCAACCGCGAATTGATCCGCATCGTCAGCTTTGCCGCGCCCATTCTGGCCATTGCCGGTGGCGCGATGGCAAAGGTGCGGGCGCTGTGGGGTGGGGCGCTGATGCTGGTGGCGGCGGCAGGGATTTATGCCGCCTTCGGGTTTACCGTCTTCACGATGTTCCCGCTGGGCTTTTGCCTGCTGGGTGGCGTTCTGGCGCTGGCGGCCGGGAAGCCGGACGAGCCGAAAGCGCATTTCTGAACACAATCGCATCGAGCGACAGCAAGCCCGCGCCCTTGATCGCGGGGATGAGCAGCAAGAAAACCCACAGCGCGCGCTGATCCAGGATCACGCCGTCGGGCGCGCGATCGAACCAGGCGCCCAGCGTGGCGGCGTGTTCGATGCCGCCGTGCCCGTACAGGTCGGTCAGGCTTTGTACCACGATGAAGCCGATCATCCCTAGCGCCGCCGCGCGGGTGAAAAGCCCGACAAGCAGCAGAAAAGGCAGCAGAAATTCGGCCCAGGTGCCCGCCAGGACAACGGCGTGCTGCCACGCGGAAAGCTGGCTGATGTCATAGGTCACCGCCTCGGTCGCGCGGGGGAATATCTGCGCGTAGGCGCCGACGGAGGGTTGGAAAATGCCCCAAATCCCATCGCCCAGCTTGGTCACGCCCGAGGCCCAGAAATAGGGCACGAGGATCGCGGCGAATAGAAGGCGGGCGAGCAGCGGCAGAAGCCCGTCAAGATGCGCCAAGGGAGTGGTCAGACGATGGTAGATGCCAAGCAATGCGGTCATGTTCGGGGGCCTTTCTTCATCAGGGCGTTCTGGGCCAGCAGCAGCCCCAGCATCGCGGCCAGGTCGAATTCGGGCGCGGCGGCTGTGGCGATTTCCGCCGCGTTTCCAAAGGGTTGCCCGGCGGTAAGCGCGGTCAGAAAGGCGTGGCCGCCGGGGGGCAGGATATGCGGGGACGGGTCAAATTCGGGGCGGAGCACGGCGATGTCCTGCGCGCCCGGACGCGGCTTGGGGCTGGTGGGGTTCAGGGCAAAGCGGTGGATGTCGGCGATGGGATGGGCGCTGCGCAGAGTCTGCACCGAAGGTGCGAGGTAAAGCCTTGTATTTTCAAGGTTTTCGGGCGGAATCTTGGCCAGATCGTCGCCCGTCAGGCCGATGTGATCGGCGGCGTGATAGCTGGCGCGCAGGGCCAGTTCCAGCCGGGCCACATCGGCCAGATAGGGCAGTGGCGCCAGCGCGCGAAGCCCGGCCAGATAGTCGGGAAAGCCCTGGCCATAGCGCATCATCAGCGGCCCCTTTGGCGGGTGGGTTTGCGCGTAACCCCTTGCGATGTTGCGGAAATTTTCGTCACCCAGCAGGCTGCGGATGGCGGGAAAGCCGACTTCCAGCGCCTCGATCAGCGATACCAGCACGTTGTTGCGATAGACGTTGAAGCGCCGCCCGGCGGGGCGGCCCGAGCCGTCTTGCAGGCCCCGCGGCACCGGCGCGGCCGGGTCGCGCAGGGCAGGCAGGAAGTCGGCCACCAGCCCGGTCATCGGGCCAATTCCGGGCTGTCACAAGACATGCACATTTCATGCACATCCGATGCATATGCCAATGCATCTGCGGCGCGCGCGGCCTCGGCCCGCAGAACGGGCCAGTCGGGCACGTCAGTGTCCCACTCGATCAGCAGGGGACGGGGGCCGGACCGGGCCAGCGTGTAATCCAGCAGCGCCCAGACCGGATCGGCCACCTGACGCCCGTGGCTGTCGATCAGAAGGGGCGCGCCGTGGTCGTCGGCGTCTTCATCATGGCCGCCCAGATGCACCTCGCCCACCGCAGCCAGCGGGAAGGCGTCGATATAGCTCTGGGGCGAGAAGCCCAGATTTGTGGCCGACACGAACACGTTGTTCACATCGAGCAGCAGGCCACAGCCGGTGCGGCGCGCGATCTCGGCCAGAAACGCGGGCTCGTCCCAGGTGCTGTCGGCAAAGGCGAGGTAGCTGGAGGGGTTTTCCAAGAGCATGGGCCGGCCCAGCACGTCCTGCACCTGGTCGATATGGCTGCACACGCGGGTGAGCGTGGCGTTGGTATAGGGGAGTGGCAGCAGGTCGTTGAAAAAGGCGCTGTCATGGGTGGACCAGGCCAGATGTTCGGAAAAGCTGGCCGGTTGCAGCCAGTCGCAAAGGGCGCGCAGGCGGGAGAGGTGATCGCGGTCAAGCCGTCCCTCGCCCCCGATCGACAGACCGACACCGTGGACGGATACAGGAAAGCGGTTCGACAATTCGCGCAGCTGCGCGATGGGGCGGCCGCCCGCGCCCATGTAATTCTCGGCATGGATTTCCAGCCAGCCAACTGAGCCGGGATCTTGCATCAGCGCGGCGTAATGCTGGGGCTTGTAGCCGACGCCGGGCCGGGCGGGCAGGGGGACGGTGTATGCGTCGAACATGCGGGCGTTCCTTGGTTTGGGTGGGCAGGACTGTCCACCCTACGTGGCTGACGGGCATGGGGTTGGATGGGCAGGACTGCCCACCCTACGGGGTTGATCGCAGGATCAGGTTTGCGGCAGGTCGCGATCCAGCGGTTCCAGGCTGCCCATGCGGTCGCCGGGCAGGTCGATCTCGGCGCAGGTGCCCGCATCGACCAGCGTCCAGGCGTTGCCTTGGTAATCGACGGTCGAGGTGCCGGCGCAGGTGGTGCCGGGGCCGGCGGCGCAATCGTTTTCGCCCGCCAGGCTGACGCCATAGCATTTTTCCTTTTCCATCGCGCTGGCAGCGGTGCCGTGGGCGGCGATGGCGGTGGCGACGGCGCCAACCAGCGCGGCGGTCTTGAGGGGTGTCGACATGGAACTTCCTTTCAGGTTTCGGGTTCTAAAATCGGGCCGCGGCGGTGTGCGCCGTCGGTGATCCAACCGTGCCGCGACAGCCTGCCGCAGGGTAATCACGCGCGCGTGCATCACGCCCCTGTCAGCCGCCGTTGGCGCGGCGTGACATTTTGCAGGCGCAGAAAGTCAATGATTTCAATGGAATGGGCCAAGCGGTCGTAACAATCGCGGGTGCGGGCGAAAGGTTCCAGCGCGGGAATGTTACAGCCGCGCAGCGATTGGGCGGCCGGGCGACGGCCCGATCACGCGGTTCGTTAGCTATATGTCAGGGATGAAACGGGCCCAAAACGCGAAACGGCCCGCAAAGTGGCGGGCCGTTTGGCTGTTCTGTGCAAGCGCGCTTAGCGCAGGTCGGGCGGGGTGGCATCGGCCGAAAGGCTGGCCACGATATCATCCAGGCCCTGCACGCTGGTCTGTTTCTCGCCCAGGCGGCGGACGGAAACGGTGCGTTCCTCGACCTCGCGGTGACCGACGGCCAGGATCACCGGCACCTTGCCGACCGAGTGTTCGCGGACCTTGTAGTTGATTTTCTCGTTCCGAATATCGGCCTCGGCCCGGACCCCGGCGGCGGTGAGGGCCGAGACGACCTCGGCCACGTATTCATCCGCCTCGGAGGTGATCGAGGCGACGACCACCTGGCGCGGGGCCAGCCAGAAGGGCAGCTTGCCCTCGTAGTTTTCGATCAGGATGCCGATGAACCGCTCGAAACTGCCCAGGCAGGCGCGGTGCAGCATGAAGGGGCGGTGCTTGTCGCCATCCTGCCCGATATAGCTGGCGCCCAGACGCTCGGGCAGGTTGGGATCGACCTGGAAGGTGCCGCATTGCCAGACCCGGCCGATCGCGTCGGTGAGGTAGAAATC
>JAASTF010000135.1 GCA_021767525.1 Paracoccaceae bacterium | reverse complement strand
GAAAAGGGCCATGTGCTGTTTGAAACCGGCTATGGCCCGTCGGGCCTGCCGCATATCGGCACCTTCGGCGAGGTGCTGCGCACCACGATGATCCGCCGCGCGTTCGAGTTGATCAGCGACATCCCGACGCGGCTGATCTGCTTTTCCGACGACCTGGACGGGATGCGCAAGGTGCCCGACAACGTGCCCCAGCCCGAGATGCTGCGTGACCATTTGCAACGCCCGCTGACGAGCGTGCCCGATCCGTTCGGCACCCATGAAAGTTTCGGCCATCACAACAACGCGATGCTGCGCCGGTTCCTGGATACGTTCGGGTTCGAATACGAGTTCATCAGCGCCACCGAGTTCTACCGCACCGGCCAGTTCGACACCGTGCTGCTGCGCGCGGCCGAGCGTTATGACGACCTGATGGCGGTGATGCTGAAAAGCTTGCGCGAAGAACGCCGCCAGACCTATTCGATTTTCCTGCCGATCCACCCCGAAACCGGCCGTGTCCTCTATGTGCCGATGAAAAACGTGGATGCCGCCCGCGGCGAGATCACGTTCGACGACGAGGATGGCCGGGAATGGACGCTGCCGGTGACAGGTGGCAACGTGAAACTGCAATGGAAGCCCGATTTCGGCGCCCGCTGGGCCGCGCTGGACGTGGATTTCGAGATGTATGGCAAGGATCACAGCACCAACACGCCGATCTATGACCGCATTTGCGAGATCCTGGGCGGCAAGAAGCCCGAGCATTTCACCTATGAGCTGTTCCTGGATGAAAACGGCGAGAAGATTTCGAAATCCAAGGGCAATGGCCTGACGATCGACGAATGGCTGACCTATGCCTCGACCGAAAGCCTGTCGTATTTCATGTACCAGAAGCCCAAGACGGCCAAGCGGCTGTATTTCGACGTGATCCCGCGGGCGGTGGACGAGTATCACCAGCAATTGCGCGCTTTCCCCGGCCAGGACGCGGCGCAGCAGGTGAACAATCCGGTCTGGCACATTCACAACGGCAATCCGCCCGAGTCGAAGATGGTGGTGCCGTTCTCGATGCTGCTGAACCTGGCAAGCGTGTCCTCGGCCGAGGACAAGGATACGCTGTGGGGCTTTATCCGCCGCTACGCGCCCGAGGCCAGCCCCGAGACGCATCCCGACCTGGACCAGGCGGCGGGCTTTGCCGTGCGCTATTACAACGATTTCGTGAAGCCCACCAAGACCTACCGCGCCCCCACCGATGCCGAACGCGAGGCGCTGGTCGCGCTGCGCGATGCGCTTGCCGCGCATGAGGGCGCGACCGATGACGAAACCCTGCAGGGCATCGTCTACGACGTGGGGCGCGACCGGTTCGACCCGCTGCGCGACTGGTTCAAGGCGCTTTACGAGGTGCTGCTGGGCGCCAGCCAGGGCCCACGTTTCGGCGGGTTCATCGCGCTTTACGGTGTCGATGAAACCATCGCCCTGATCGACGCGGGCCTGGCGGGTAAGCTGGCCGCCTGACGGCCCCGGTTTTGACGCCCCAGCGCGGGGGCCTATCTAAGCTGCGCAGGAGGTATGCCCGATGCGCAGCTTTTTCATGTCCCTTGCCCTGGTCCTTGGCCTTGCCCTGCCGGTCCAGGCGCAACAGCAGGCGATCACCGACGTGATCGATCAGCAATTGCAGGCGTTCAAGGCCGATGATTTCGACCGCGCCTTTACCTTTGCCAGCCCGAATATCAAAAGCATCTTCCGCACGCCCGAGAATTTCGGAACGATGGTGCGCAACGGCTATCCGATGGTCTGGCGCCCGGCCGAGGTGCGGTATCTCGACCTGCGGGAAATTCAGGGCAACCTGTGGCAGCGCGTGCAGATCACCGATACGGCGGGGCGCGTGCACCTGCTGGATTACCAGATGATCGAAACCGAAAACGGCTGGCAGATCAACGGCGTGCAGCTGCTGAAAGCGCCGGGCGCCGCGGCCTGATCCTTCATCTTGCCAGGTAAACTCCGGGGGCTGTGGGGGCAGAGCCCCCACATCGGCGACGCGGCGCAGCCGCGGCGCAAACCCTGCATCGCGCCATAGGCGCGATTCCTTTTGGCAGCGGGCGGCAGACCGGGCACCGTCACGGTGGTCTCAGGCGCCGTTAACCCGACGTTGATATTTCCCTTTCCCGGTCATGCGGCGGCCCAGCGGGGTCGAGCCGCCCGTTTCGTGGAAAGGGATACCTATGAACAAGGCGATTACCGAGGGGCTGGTGCTGATGCCGCCCGCGTTTGCAGAAGGGTTGGACCAGTGGTCGCGCGGCGATGGCACGCCCGGCTCGGACACCTATGACAGCGCGCCCAACGCGGCTTTCGTGCCGGCGGATGCGGATTTCGGCGGTTGCCTTGAAATCCAAAAGGCCGACACGGTGCAAAAGCTGCGCTATATGGGCCAGACGCCGATCCTGCCGGGCTGCTACCTGGAGGTGCGCGCGCGGGTGAAGGCGGTCAGCGGCAACCTGCCCACGGTGCGCATCGCCGCCTGGGCCGGGACTGCCGGTGAACAGCACCTGGATGGCGTGCCCGAAACCGGCCCCGAGGTCACGCTGACCAGCTATGGCGAGATCGTGGAAATCCGCGCCATCATCGGCACCGGCGCCCGGCCCGGCGTCGACATGCCCTGGGGCCGCGACGCGATCTATGCCCATATCGGGCTGGACCTGACCGGCCCCAATGGCGGCATCGTGCGCATCGACGATATCGCGGTCGAGGATGTCACCGGCGTGTTCCTGCGCGACATGCTGGGCTTTGTCGATGTGCGCGATTTCGGCGCTTTGGGCGACGGCGTGACCGATGACAGTGCCGCTTTCGAAGCGGCCGACGCCGCCGCCGCCGGCCTTGTCGTCAAGGTGCCGGCGGGCAGCTATTTCCTGGGCGACAGCGTGACCTTCGAAAACCGGGTGGAATTCGAGGGCACTGTCACCATGCCCGACGACAAGATCCTGTCGCTGACCAAGAATTTCGACCTGCCCGCCTATATCGACGCCTTCGGCGACGAGGTTCTGGCCTTCAAGAAGGCGTTTCAGGCGCTTCTGAACAATTCCGACCATGAAAGCCTGGACATGGGCGGCCGCCGCATCAGCGTGTTCGAGCCGATCGACATGCAGGCCGCCGTGGCCAATCGCAGCCAATACGCCCAGCGCCGCCATATCCGCAACGGGCAGTTCTATGTCGAGCCGTCCAGCGCCTGGGACACCCAGGTGGTGACCAGCGTGGCCAGCTACAGCCCCAACAATCCGCTGGAGTTGACCAACGTGCAGAACGTGGCCAACATCCCTGTCGGCGCCTTGATCGAGGGCGGCGGCGTGGGCCGCGAGGTTTACGTGCGCGAAAAGAACGTGGCGCAGCAGCGCATCACCCTGTCGATGCCGCTTTACGATGCGGCCGGAACGCAGAATTTCACCTTCCGCCGGTTCAAATACGTTCTGGATTTCAGCGGGTTCGAAAAGCTGTCGAAATTCTCGATGTCGGATATCGAGTTCCTGTGCCGGGGTCGGGCCAGCGGTATCCTGCTGGCGCCGGCGGGGCTGATTTTCCACGTGAAGGACTGTTTCTTTACCTCGCCCGCCGACCGCGCGATCACCAGCCCCGGCCAGGGCTGCCAGGGGATGCTGATCGATCGCTGCCAGTTTTTGTCGAACGAAACGGCCATGCGCGCGCAAGATCGTGTGTCGATCGCGCTGAACGCCAACGCCAACGACGTGAAGCTGCGCAACAACCGCATCACGCAGTTTCGGCATTTCGCGGTTCTGGGCGGCACCAGCAGTATCATCACCGGCAACCACTGGTTCCAGGGCGATGACGAGCCCGAGGGCGTGCGCACCGCGGGGCTGATCCTGACCTCGACCCATAACCGCGCGACGATCGCGGGGAATTACATCGACAACTGTTCGATCGAGTGGTCGAATGAACACGACCACGAGCCCGAGTTTTCCAACGAGTTCAGCTTTTCCGGGCTGAATATCTCGGACAACGTTTTCCAGGCCATCGGCGTGGCACCGTGGTTCCGGTTCTTCGTCATCAAGCCGCATGGCACGGGGCATTTCATCAGCGGGCTGAACATGAGCGGCAATATCTTCCGCGCGATCCAGGGCGCTATCGACAGGGTCGAGCATGTCGACACCACATTCGCCGATCTGAATTACGAGCGGATGCGCAACATCACGATCACCGGCAACATGTTCAACTCGGTCCAGCAGGGCATCATGAACCCGGCGGTCATCCTGCATGACCAGAACACCGAGGCCAGCACTTGGGTGGTGGATTGCGCCGGGCCGCTGCCCTTTGGCGGTTATGCGCAGAATGTCGAGGCGATCGTGCCGCGCAGCAAGATCAAGAACGCGGCCAATGTGGGGCGCTATGACATTCCCTATGTCGCCACCGAACAGGGCCCCGGGCGCGACCAGGTGACGCTGAACTTTCCCGAGCCGGTCGATGGCACCTATTCCGTGACGGTGCGGATCGACAATTGACGCAGGGCCAGGGCCAGGGCGGCGCTAGAATTCGTACCACAGCGCCGCCTTGACCCCGGTATCCTGAACGCCGAACAGGTCATGGGTGAACCCCAGCTCCATCTTGGCGCGCTCGGACAGGCCGAAGGTGATCGAGGGGACAAGCCGCAAGAACGGCTCGTCCCCGTCTTGCACGCCGGCCTGCACCTGCATCATCACCTTGCGGCGGTCGGTGATCGTCAGCCCCAGCGTCAGGTCCGCCTTGAGATCGGTGGCGAGCGTGTCGATGCGCAGCTCGGCCACCGTATCCAGCGCGGCCCAGCCCGCGCGGCCGGCGAAGTCGAACCCCTTGCCCCAGCTTAGACCCGGGCGCAGCACCTTTTCGCCAGCGATTTCGCCCACGCCGATTTCCCACGCGAAAGTATGCGACGACAGCCGCCCCAGCATGGGCAGGCGCATGAAAACGACGGCCTTGTCTTCGCCCGACACGCCGCGGCCCACATCCAGCCCGAAAGTCAGCCGGTCGCTGGCACCCCATTCGGCGTAGATGCCGGTATAGGTGCCCATCTGCGTCACATAGGTCGAGGTGGTGACAAAGACGTTGCCCTTGCCGCGCGGCCAGGCGCCGGCCCAGGCGGGGCCGGTGGCTACAAGCCAGATCATGACGATGACGCGCAGCATGGCCCTACCCCGGTTCGAACGGGTTACACCTTCGTTCACCTTGGTAAACAGGCGGTTAATCACCGGGATTTGGTGGGGCGGCGTCCGCGTGCTAGGCTGGAACAGCCGCACCAGGATGGAAAGGATGCCGCATCATGCCCAAGATTTCCAAAGAAACCGGCTGCCAGACGGTGATCACCACCTTCGAGATGACGCCAGGCACCTGCCAGGACCTGATGGACGAGCTGACCGACGCCTATGACAGCTTTATTTCGAAACAGCCGGGATTTATCGCGGCCGGGCTGCATGTGAACGACGCGCAGACGCGGATCGCCAATTACTCGCAATGGGTCCGGCGCGAGGATTTCCAGGCAATGTTGCGCAGCGACGAGATGCGCCAGCGCAACCGGCGGTTCGCGGCGCTGTGCACCCGGTTCGAACCCGTGATGTACGACGTGGTGGCCACGTTCGACTGACCTGTATCAAGGCGCCCCACGCGCGCAGATCGCAAGATCGGGGCATCTTTCAGGAAAGGATGACCGATGTACCGCAGTATTCTGGTTCCGATCTCGTTCGATGAAGACCGCAACAGCAAGGCCGCGATGGAGGTGGCGCAGGCGCTTGGCGACGAGGGCGCCAAGATCACCCTGCTGCACGTGATGGAGGAAATCCCCGGCTACGCGATTTCCTACATGCCCACGGAATACGTGGCCGAAAGCCGCAAGGCGGTGCAGGCCGAGCTGGACGAGCAGGCCGCGCTGTTGCCCAATGCGCAGGGCGTGGTGGTCGAGGGGCATTCGGGCCGCACGATCCTGGACTGGGCCGAAAGCCACGGTGTCGATTGCATCGTCATCGCCTCGCACCGGCCGGGGATGCAGGATCTGTTCCTGGGTTCGACCGCGCATCAGGTGGTGCGCCATGCGGCCTGCGCGGTGCATGTGATCCGCTAGGGCGGGCCGTCACGCAATGGTGAAGGGACGGCGTGGTTGTTGAACATCACGCAAATCTGCACATAATGCCCCTGTTCATTCTGACTTGGGGCACGAAAGACCATGTTTAACCGCCGTTCCTTTATCGCCGCTGCCGGCGCCACCCTGGCCGCGCCCAGCCTGGCGCGGGCCGCCACGCTGGACCCGCGCTACGCGCCGCAGGCCGTGACCATTGCAGCCCAGTACGCGCCGAACCAGATCCTGATTCTGCCGCGCGCGCATTTCCTGTATTTCGTCACCGAACCGCGCCGCGCCCTGCGCTATGGCGTGGGCGTGGGCAAGGCCGGGCTGGAGTTCACTGGCACCGCCACGATCGATGTCAAGAAAAAGTGGCCGACCTGGCGCCCGACACAAGAGATGATCGAGCGCGAGCCGCGCACCTATGCCAAGTTCAAGGACAACGATTACGTCCAGCCGGGCGGCCCGGGCAATCCGCTGGGCGCGCGGGCGCTGTACCTGTTCCAGAACGGGCGCGATACGTATTTCCGCATCCACGGCACCACACAGCCCAGCTCGATCGGGCGGTCGGTGTCGAATGGCTGCATTCGCATGATCAACGAGCACGTGATCGACCTGTATGAACGCGTGCCGCTGGGCACCACGGTGACCGTGCTGTAACACCCGCCGGGGCCGGGCACCGCCCCGGCCCGCTGGCCGCCTTGCGTCGTCAGGTGGCGCTGCGCACCCAGTTGACGATGGCATCGGACGGCATGGCGCCCGACTGGCGCGCACGCTCGCGCCCACCGGAAAATGCCGCCACCGTGGGAATGCCACGGATGCCATAGGCCGCCCCCGCCGCCTGGTGTTGCTCGGTATTCAGCTTGACCAGCCGCGCCTCGGACCCAAGGGCGCCGGCCGCCTTGGAAAATTCCGGCGCCATCATCCGGCATGGGCCGCACCAGGGCGCCCAGAAATCGACCACCAGCGGCAGATCGTCGTTGCGCGCGGCCTTTTGCAGGGTTTTCAGATCGATCTCGACCGCCTTGCCCGGCAACAACGCCTCGCCGCAAGTGCCACATTTTGCCCCGCGCCCCAGCTTTTCCGAGGGCAGCCGGTTGACCTGGCCGCAGTCCAGGCATGTCAGTTTGATCGCAGGCATGTCACAAGCTCACTTCACATTCCAAATACAATATATAACCAGACCGCATCGACACAAGAGCCGCCAAACGCCCAACAAGCACCATATTTCCGTCCCGGATTCGGCCTTAACGCCAGGTTAACCACGAAAGGTCGGTGCAGTCTGGGCGTTCACCCGTGTCGTGCCGCGTCAACGGCTTGGTAGCACGAGTGAAGAGTGGGCGACGATGAACAGGCATGTGCATCCCGAGCAGGAACGCGGTATGGCCTATGCGCATATCCCGCTGAATATCGGCCTGTGCCTGTCTGTCGGCTGGGTTCTGATCTCGCTTTGGCTGTCGTCGAATATCGGGCTGTTCGCTTCCTATACCGCGCTGGCGGGGTTCGGGCTGGCGCGGATGTTGCAGGCGATGCAGGGACGCGAGGCGGCGGCGGTGGTCTGGCTGCTGAGCACGAACCTGGCCATTTTCATCGGCAGCTTCAGCGTGCATCCCGACGGGCACCTGATTTTCATGCTGACGATGACCGCCGGCTTGCCCCTGATGGTCTTTGCCTGGAGCGAACGCTTGCGGCTGGCGCTGGTTCTGTCGGCGGTGTCCCCGGCGGTCTGGCTGCTGCGCCACGCCATCGGCACCCCGCCCGGCCATATCTACGAGGTGGGGCCCGAACTGGCGCGCAACATTTATGCGCCGATCGTCGCGGCGACGATTTTCGCGACGATCATCTTCCAGGTCGGTTTTTTCGCAGTCATCGCCCAACGCTACGCCCGCAAGCTGGAACGCGCCCGCGCCGACGCCGAGCAGGCCAGCCGCGCCAAGGCGGCGTTCCTGTCGGGCATCAGCCACGAAATGCGCACCCCGCTGAACGGGGTGAT
>JAASTF010000007.1 GCA_021767525.1 Paracoccaceae bacterium | reverse complement strand
AGAGTTGCTGGACGAGATCGAGATGGGCGAAGGGTTCATCGATCGCTACCCGGCCGAATTGTCGGGCGGGCAGAAACAGCGCGTCTGCATCGCCCGCGCACTGGCGGCCAAGCCCAAGCTTATCATCTGCGACGAGGTGACAAGCGCGCTGGATCCGCTGGTGGCCGATGGCATCCTGAAACTGCTGCTGAACCTGCAAAAGATCGAGGATGTGGCGTACCTGTTCATCACCCACGATCTGGCCACGGTGCGCGCCATCGCCGACAGCATCGCGGTGATGTATCAGGGCGAAGTCGTGCGTTACGGCACCAAGTCCGAAGTGCTCAGCCCGCCCTTCGACGATTACACCGACCTGCTGCTCAGCTCGGTGCCGGAGATGCGGCTGGGCTGGCTGGAAGACGTGATTGCCACCCGCAGGATGGAAAGCGCGGGGAACTGACGCCCCCGCGCCCGCGGATCATCCGCCCAGGTTTTCCGACAGGAAATCGCTGAACGCCTGCCAGCTTTCGGTATCCGCCCGCTCGTCATACCGGGACGAGCCGAAAACGGTAAAGGCGTGCGGCGCGCCGGAATAGACCTCGATCTTGTACGGCACGGATGCGGCCTCCAACTCGGTCGACAGCGTTGCCACGTCCTGCATGGTGATCGAGCTGTCGGCGCCCCCATGCAGCACCAGAACGGCTGGCTCATCGCCGTTCCATTCCTGGCCATCGGGCGTGGTCAGCCCGCCGTGGAAGGTGGCGTATCCCGCGGCCTGATCGCCCATGTCGCTGCGCGCCATTTCCAGCGTGACCGCCCCGCCAAAACAATAGCCCATGACAACCAGCCCCTCGGCCTGGCTTTGGCCGCGGGCCTGGTCCAGACCGGCGGCGATCAGGCGGCGCATCTTGTCGCGGTCGGTGTAAAGCGCGCCGGTGGCCGCGCGGCGGTGTTCGACCGTCTGCGTGGGGGTTTCGTCGCCGAACATGTCCAAGGCAAAGGCATCGTACCCCATATCGGCCAACATCTCGGCCCGGCGGATTTCATAATCCGTCAGCCCGTCCCAATCGTGCACGATCAGAACCAGGCCCTTGGGCGCTTCGGCCGCGGCCGCGTAATGGCCGGTATAGGATGTGCCGTCGACGGTGTAAGACACCTCTTGCGCCAGTGCGGCCGGGGCCAGCAGCGTGGCCAAGGCAAAGACCATCGGTTTCATCATCAACTCCTCCTGTCGCGTGGATATATCCAAAAAAGATGGGGCAGGGCGGGCCAGCGTCCAGTTTCGCGTCTTGCGCCGGGGGCCGCGCTGGCGCAGGTTTGGCGCATGGACCGCAAACTTCTTTTGATCATTCTCGACGGTGTGCCTTTGCGCAACTGGACCCGTCTGTTCGGCAACCTGGAAGGCTGGGTGCAGTCGGGCGAGGCGAAGCGCTGGACCATGCGGTCGGTGCTGCCATCGATCTCGGCCAGCTGCTATGCCTCGATCCATACGGGCGTCACGCCGCAAGAGCATGGCTGCACCGGCAACGGCAACGTTTTTCGCCTGTCACAGCCGGATGTATTCTCGCAGGTGCGCGCGGGCGGCGGCGTGACAGGGGCGGTGGCGCATTCCTTCTGGTCGGAATTCTTCAACCGTGCGCCGTTCGATTACGTCCGCGATATCGAGTATGACGAACCCGACAGCGACACGATCAATCACGGCCGGTTCCACACCATGACGGGCTATGGCCTGATCAACCAGATGACGCCCTCGGATGTCGATTTGTTCGCCACGCTGACCAACCTGTGCGGACGGTTCGGGTTGAATTACGGGCTGCTGCACACTTGCACGCTGGACAGCATGGGGCACCGGTTTTTCCACGATTGCCAGGAAATGGATCACGCCTGTGCGGTGATGGACGAAATGCTGGCGCCTTTCATCCCGAAATGGCGCGCGATGGGCTACGAGGTGATCGTGACCGCCGATCACGGTCAGGATGCGCGCGGCCATCACGGTGGCCATGACCCGCTGCAACAGGACGTGGCGCTTTATTATTTCGGGGATGGGCAGGGGCCGGAAACCGACACTTTGCTGGATCAGTTGCAATTGGCGCCGACAATCCTGACCCGCCTGAATGCGCCAATTGCAGAAACGATGCGTGCGAAGGTATTTTTAACCTAAAGGCGAATTGCCCAATTTCGGCCACAATTGGCCTAACCTTGGGTTGCGTCGCGTTGCAGGAAATCCCCAATATTTTCCTTTAGCCACAGCATTTTGTGGGTCGGTGGGAAAAACACTCTTCCGAATGTGGCGAAATTGCGGTATCGCAAAAAGCATCAATAAAACAGGTGCCGAGCCTAATCGCGCGCCAAGAGGTCAAGAGTGGTGTAATAATGCAGGCGATAGATTTCGTCGTCCGTACCGGTATGGGCGCAGTTGAGCGTGGCCAATTCCCGCAGGGCGAAGCAATTTCTCGGATCGGCGTTCCTGCCGGATCCGAAATTTCCATTAACGTGCGTCAGATCGATCTGCGCGGGTTCACCCGGGTGGGCAACGATCTCGAGATTGTTCTGGTCGACGGGCGGGTGATCCTTCTGGATGATTATTACGTGGGCGGCGAGGCCCAGCCACGCCTGTTCATCAGCGCCGATGGCTATCTGAACGAGGTCGCGCTGGTCGAAGGCAGCGACGGCGTTCTTTACGCGCAATACGGCCCGACCGAGCAGTGGGGCAAATGGAGCCCGTCGGACGACCTGATCTTTGTCGGTGACTCGCAGGTTGTCAGCGCGGAAACCTATGCCGCGGCAGATAACGAGGTCAGCATGCTGGGCGCCGGTTTGCTGGGCGGCAGCGGTCTGGGCCTGCTTGGCGGCGCGGCGGCGGTCGGCGGCATCGCCGTGGTCGGGGGCGGCGGCGATGGCGGACCGGTCGCACCAACCGTGGACGATACCACGGTCGTCATCGGAGGCGATGGCGTGGGCGACGACCCAAGCGTTACGGTCACCGGCACGGGCGAGCCCGGCTCGGACGTGGTCGTGACCATCGGCGACGAAACCGTCAGCACCACGATCGACGATGACGGCGAATGGGAAACCGAGTTCACCGGCGACGATTTCCCCGAAGATGGCGAATACGATACCGTTGTGGTGGTTACCGACCCCGAGGGCACGGTGACCGAGCTGGACGGCCCGACCGTCGTAATCGACACCACCCCGCCCGAGTTGGAATTCACCGATGGCACGCAATCCGTCGGCGACATCACCAATGCCGACGACCATGCCGACGGGGTCGAGATTGCGGGCACCGGCGAGCCGGGCGCCTCGGTCACCCTGACGGTCGAGGGCGCAAGCTATGACACCACCGTGGCCGAGGATGGCACCTGGGCGCTGGTCGTCGACACCTCGGTTCTGGGCGCCGGCGAATACGAGGCCGAAATCAGCGTCGTTACGGTCGACGATTTCGGCAACAGCGCGGTCTTTGTCGACACCGTCGTGATCGACACCGTGCCGA
Organism: Paracoccaceae bacterium; assembly: GCA_021767525.1. Taxonomy (GTDB): domain Bacteria; phylum Pseudomonadota; class Alphaproteobacteria; order Rhodobacterales; family Rhodobacteraceae; genus Lutimaribacter. The sequence continues at coordinate 23,825 of JAASTF010000007.1, read as the reverse complement.
ACACGATCGCCATCGACACCGACACGTTCGAGGGCGACGGCGTTCTGAACCTGGTCGAAACACGCGATGGTATCCAGGTCACCGGCAGTTCGGTGCCCGGCGAAACCGTGACCGTCACCCTTGGCGGCGCGACCCAAAGCGCGGTCGTCGGGGCCGATGGCCATTGGAGCGCGACCTTCCCCGAAGGCACCCTGGCGCCGGGCGAATACGAGGCGGCCGTGACCGTCACCTCGACGGATGCCGCGGGTAACGTGAACACCGTCGACGCCATGCTGGTCGTCGATACCGAAAGCTTCGTTTCACTGTCCGGCCAGCCCATAACAAGCGACGGCATCATTAACGCGACGGAGCGTGGCACCGATGGCGTGACCCTGACCGGCACGACGCAGCCCGGCTCGACCGTCGAGGTGACGATGGGCAATGTCACGCATCTGGCGCAGGTCGATGGCAGTGGCAATTGGAGCGTGACCTTCGGCACCGCCGAGGTTCCCAGCGGTGAAACCAACGTGGCGATCACTGCTGTCGCCACCGATGCGGCTGGCAACGTATCGACCACGCAGGGCGATCTGGATATCGACACGCTGGTGCGCAACTTTGCGCTGACCGGCGCGCCCGGCGGCGCCGATGGCATCGTGAATGCCGACGAGGCCGATGCCGGCCTGACCGTGACCGGCACCAGCGAACCGGGGTCGACCGTGATCGTGCAGCTGGGTCATGCGACCATTGCCGCCGATGTCGACGCCCAGGGCAACTGGAGTGCGACGATCCCGCAGACACAGATCACGCGCGGCGATTACGTGGCCACGATGACCGTGACCGCGACAGACCTGGCCGGCAATGTCGACACCATCACGCAACAGATCGACATCGACACCGAGGCCGGGTTCCTGACGCTCAGCCAGGCCCCGATCGAGGGTGACAACGTCATCAATCACGACGAAAGCCTGGACGGGGTCGTGATCCGCGGCACCGCAACCCCCGGCGCCGTCGTCGAGGTCAGCCTGGGTGGCGTGACCCATACGACCGTCGCCGACGGCAGCGGCATCTGGCAGCGCCTGTTCACCCGCGGTGAAATTCCCGCCGACACCGACAGCGCCGAAATCGTGGCCACCACGACCGACGACGCGGGCAACACCCGCACCGTCACCGGCAGCGTCGGCGTGGACACGGTGGTGGAAAACCACGGCTTTGCCGCCGCACCCATCGCGGGCGACGGTATCATCAACGCGGCCGAGCGTGGCGGCGTGGTCGAAGTCAGCGGTACGGTCGAACCCGGCTCGGTCGTCAATGTCTCGATCGGGTCGGTGTCCCGGGCGGCTTCGGTCGCGGCGGATGGCACCTGGACCGCTCAATTCCCGCCGGGCAGCCTGCCGACGGGCGAGGATGTCCTCGACGTGGTCGTGCAGTCGGTCGACATCCACGGCAACAGCGATCAGCTGACCACGACGGTGGCGCTGGACACGTTGGTGAACACCCTGGACAGCACCGGCGATCCGACCGGCGGCGACGGGGTGGTGAACCTTGCCGAGGCGCAGGCCGGTCTGTCGCTGTCGGGCGTGGTCGAGGCGGGCTCGACCGTGCTGGTCACCGTCGACGGCATGGCGCATCAGGCCACGGTCGACGCGCGCGGCAATTGGAGCATTGACCTGCCGCCCGATGCGGTTCCTGCCGGTCAGCCCAGCGTGGATGTCGAGATCGCGGCGACGGATGCCGCCGGCAACACCGCCAGCATCACCCAGACGATCGCGCTGGACCTGGCTGCACCGGATGCGCCCATGGTCGAGGATTATACCCGCAACCTCGAGGGCTATTCCGCGATTTCCGTGGCCCTGGGCGATGATGACGTTTCGGTTTACGAGGTCGATCACGGCGTGCCCGGCGGGCGGGTCGGCGGCAACGGTGTCGAGGTCGAGGCGTTCGGCGTCGAGGCCTTCCGCTTCGATCCCGAAATCGCCGATGGCTCGCACCTGATCGTCCACAGCGTCGATGACGCGGGCAACAGCGCGGGCACCTATCTTGTGCTGGATGAAACCTCGACCTCACAGGTTGACCTGTCGAATGCCGGACTTGGCGCCTTCAATATCGAAAGCGTCGATCTTCAATTCGCCGAGGACAGCCAACTGACGATCACCGAGGCGCAGATCACCGCGCTGTCGTCGAACACCGATACGCTGGTGATCGCCGGTGGCTCGGACGACACCGTGACGATCCGTGACGCGCAGTTGGTGGCGGGCGGCAGCACGCGCGTCAACGGGCAGGATTACGACGCATACAGCCTTGGCGACGCCACGGTGCTGATCGACGACGATATCAACGTCGTCATCTGATACACGACCGACCGCGGGGCGCGCAGCGTGCTTTGTGCGCCCCCGGCAAGAACAAAAGACAGCACCGGACAAGGGGCGGTTGATGGGGCAGTGTTTGGGTAAGGTGGCCACCGGTCTTGCGACGGCCATGGTTCTGGCGGGGTGCATGGGGACGGGCGCCGCGCCGCAGGATACGGTGTCGCGCAACGCCCCGGCCCAACCCGCCACGGCGCTGTCCGCAGCACGATCCGAGGCCGAAGGCTCTCCCATCATCGACACGCTGATGTCCCGGCAAAGCGTGCTGCCCGATGGCGGTGCCTTCCGCGCGGTGGCCGATGCCGTGCTGGCCGCGAATTCCCGCGCCGCCGAGGCCGAGTTGCGCAGTGCGCGGTTGCGGGCGCAGGCCGCCGCCAAGAACTGGCTGCCGACGCTGGGCCCGCAGGTCAGCCTGACCAGCTTGTCCAGCGTTGTGGCGTCGCTTGTGGTCGACCAGGTTCTGTTCGACAACGGCCGCAAGAAGGCCGAGCGCGCCTTTGCCCGTGCCGATGTAGAGGTGGCCGCCGTGCGGCTGGCGCAGGATACCAACGAACGCGTCTTTACCGCGCTGTCGCTGTATCTTGCGGCGCAAAAGGCGCAGGAGCTGGCCCAGATCGCCGCGCGGTCGGAAAAGGACATGGCGCATTTCGAATGGGTGATGAACGAACGTGTGCAGGGCGGTGTCTCGAACATGTCGGACCTGAACGTTCTGCGCCAGAAACTGGCCGAGATCCGCGCTGACAAGCAGGCCCAGGCCGAAGCCGCGGCAGCGGCCCTGGCCGAACTGAACGCGATGTCGCTGCGTCCGCTGGATGGCCTCAGCGGTGTGTCGCCGGTGCCGGTGGGCACGCTGGATGCCACGCCGCTTGCGGTGCTTCTGGCCGAGGCGGAAAAGCTGCGTGCCGTCGAGGCGGCCACGATCGAGCGGGCGGGCCATCTGCCCGGTGCCAGCCTGGGCGCGGTTCTGGGCGATGATAGCAGCAAGCCCGCGCTGAAGGTCGGTTCGGACAAGCCACTTGGTCTTGGCACCGCCGCCAGTCTTGGCGCGATCGCCGCCCAAAGCGAAGCGGCCGACCGCAACGTGGCGCAGGCCCGCGAGGACGCCAACCGCCGCTTGCGCCGGCTGGAAACCCGTGCCGTCGCCCTGTCCCGCCAAAGCGCCGAAGCGCAGGAACTGGCCCGTGCGGCCAAGGCCAATCTAGAGCTGTTCCAACGCCAATACGACGCCGGACAGCGGCAGGTGATGGATGTGGTGGGTGTCTACGAAAGCTTTGCCGCCCAGCAATCCGCGCAGGTCGATCTGAAATACGAGGCCGTGCAGGCGCAGCTTGAAATCGCCCGCGACCTTGGGCTTTTGGCCGATGGGGGGCAGATTTGACCGCGCAGACCATTTCGCTTACTGCCGCGCGCCGCGGCGGCACGCGGCTGGCCACGATAGAAGGGCCCGCCAGATCCGAGGAAACCGCAGGCGACGCGCGGTTTGCCGACCGCATGATCGCCCGGGCCGACCTGGCGGTGACCTATGCCGGCCTTCTGGGGGTCGAGGCGGTCAGGACAGACATTCTCGAAGCGATGGCCGCGTCGGAGGCGCAGGGCGAGGCCGTGCACCCGCAACGCCTGGCCGACGGGATGCGCGCCGCGGGCCTGCTGGCCGAGGTCGCCACCGCCCCCACCCTGACGGGTGATTTGTGGCCGGCCTTGGCGCAGATGACATCGGGGCAGTTCGTTCTGGTGCTTGGGCAAGAGGGCGACAGCCTTTCGATCTATGATCCGACCTGCGCCGACAAGCGCACCCATGTGCCCTTGGCCGAGTTCGAGCCGTTCTTCACTGGTTTCCTTGTTCATGCCGAGGCACCGATCGCGCGCCTTGAAAAGGCGCATGTGCCGGCCGCTGCGCCCGCGCATTGGTTCTGGGGTGCCTTCGCGCAGTTCCGCCGGCCCTTTGCCGAGGTCGTGTTGGGATCGTTCGTGGCCAACCTTTTGGCGGTGGCCGTCGCGCTGTTTTCGTTGCAGGTCTATGACCGGGTGATACCGCATCAAAGCCAGGCCACGCTGTGGGTTCTGGCGATGGGGGCGCTGGTGGCCTTGCTGATGGAGGCGGCGCTGAAAATCGCCCGCGCGCGGTTGATCGACGGCGCCGGCCGCCAGATCGAGCTGGGCGCCCAACAATTGCTGATGGCGCGCATTCTGGGGATGCGGTCGGACGTGCAGGGGCGCAGCCCCTCGCAGCTGTTCAGCTCGATGCGCGAATTCGGGTCCGTGCGCGAGTTCTTTACCGCGTCGACCGTATCATCACTGGCCGATATCCCGTTCATCTTTGTCTTCCTGCTGCTGGTGGCCTCGATCGCTGGCAACGTGGTTTGGGTGCTGGTGGCGGGCGCGATCCTTATGGTGGTGCCGGGGTTCTTCTTGCAAAAGCGGATGATCCGACTGACGCAAGAAACCCAGGGCGCCAGCGCCAAGGCCGGCCGGCTGCTGCACGAGGCGGTGTTCGAGCTGGACACGATCAAGACCCAGCGCGCCGAAGACCGATTCAACCGAATCTGGACCGAGCTTTCGGCGCTGTCTGCGCTGAAATCCAGCGAACAGCGCAAGCTGGCCTCGACCCTGACATTCTGGAGCCAGGGCGTGCAACAGGCCACCTATGTTGCAGCGGTGATCGCCGGGGCCTACATGGTGTTCGCCGGGCAATTCACCGTCGGGTCGATCATCGCGGTCGGCATCCTGACCAGCCGCACGCTGGCGCCGCTGACACAACTGGCGGGAACGATGGCGCGCTGGGGCAACGTGAAAACCGCGCTGGACGGCCTGGATGGCGTTGCCCAAGCCGCGCAGGACAGGGACGACGCGCGCCACTACCTGCGCCGCGAAACCCTGCAAGGCGCCTTTGCCCTGCGCGAGGTTCAGTTTCGCTATGACGCCGAGGGCGCGCCGACGCTGGATGTGCCCGCCCTACAGATCGCCCCGGGGCAGAAGGTGGCGGTGCTGGGGGCCAATGGCTCGGGCAAATCCACGCTGCTGAAACTCTTGTCGGGGCTTTACGCGCCCGAGCGCGGCACGGTTCTGATCGATGGCACCGACATGGCCCAGATCGAGCCGCGCGACCTGCGCCGGTTGATCGGATATCTGGGACAGGATGTGCGCCTGTTCGCGGGCAGCTTGCGCGACAATCTCAACCTGAACCTGCTGGAACGCGATGATGCGCGGCTGCTAAGGGCGCTGGATTTCGCGGGGCTTGGCCCATTCGTGGCCGGTCATCCCAAGGGGCTGGACCTGGAAATTCGCGATGGCGGGCAGGGCCTGTCGGTGGGGCAGCGGCAATCGCTAGGCTGGGCGCGGCTGTGGCTGCAGAACCCGGCGATCTGCCTGCTGGACGAACCCACCGCCGCGCTGGACCAGACGTTGGAAACCACGCTGGTCAGCCGCCTGTCCGACTGGCTGGAGGGGCGCACGGCGATCATCGCCACGCATCGGGTGCCGATCCTGTCGCTGACCGACCGTACGCTGATCCTGCAAAACGGCCGTCTGGCTGTCGATGGACCGCGCGATCAGGTGCTGGCGCATCTTGCCAAGGCAAAGGGGGCATAGGCGATGGCGGCGACCAATACCAACCTGGCGGCGCAGTTGAACGCGCAGCTGAAGGGCCCGTCGATGATCGTCTGGCTGTGCGCGGCGACGGTGTGGTTTTTCGTGGTCTGGGCGGCTTTTGCCTGGATCGACGAAATCGTGCGCGCCGAGGGCGAGATGATCTCGTCATCCCGGCCGCAGATCATCCAGAACCTCGAAGGCGGCATTCTGGCCGAGCTGATGGTCAAAGAAGGCGATGTCGTGCAGCGCGGCGATGTTCTGGCCCGCCTGCATGGTACGCAATTCCGTAGCTCGGTCGACGAAATCGAAGAGCAGATCAACGCGCTGGATATTCGCCGTCTGCGGCTTGAGGCCGAGCTGGCCGGCCAGTTCGACTTTACCGTGCCGCCTGCGCTGGCGCAGGCTTCGCCCGCCATCGTCGCGTCGGAACGCGCGCTGTTGCAGGCCCGGCAATCGGATTTCGTGAAAAGCCGCGAAGGGGCGCAAAAGGTGCTGGACCAGACCGCGCAGGAATTGGCGCTGATGGAAAACCTGCTGGACAAAAAGGTGGTCGCGTTGATCGAGGTCACACGCGCCCGCAAAGCCCATGCCGACGCAACCGCCCGTTATGACGAGGTGGTGACGCAAACCGAGCTGGAGCGCGCGCAGGATTACTCGGACACGTTGAAAGAGCTGGCGACGCTGCGGCAGAACCTCAAAAGCAGCCGCGACCAGCTGAACCGCACGGTGTTGACCGCGCCTTTGCGCGGGATCGTCAATAACCTGAACGTCACCACAATCGGCGGTGTGGTGCGGCCCGGCGAAGAGATATTGCAGATCATTCCGCTGGACGAGGAACTGTTCGTCGAAGCGCGAGTCAAGCCGGAAAACATCGCCAATATCCGCCGCGGCCAAGAGGCGACGATCAAGCTGTCGGCCTATGATTACACGATCTTCGGCACGTTGAAGGGGCGGGTCGATTTCATCTCGGCCGACACGTTCAAGGATGATCGCGCCCGCGATCCGGACGCCACCGCGCATTACAAGGTGACGTTGCGCGTTGACATGGACCAGCTGACCGACCGCCAGGCCAGCGTGGAAATCCGCCCCGGTATGCAGGCCAGCGTCGAATTGCACACCGGCCAGAAAACGGTGCTGCAATATCTGCTGAAACCGCTTTATAAATCGCGCGAGGCGTTTCGAGAACCCTGAGGCCCGGCCATCATGTTTGCCAAGACACGCTTTTTCCTGATGTTGGTGATCCTGCTGGCCGGGGTCGCTTTTGTCACCGCGCCCGGGCGAGGCGCGGGCGAGTTGAAGCTGCGCGAGGCCTTGCAGGCGGAATTGGCCCGCACCGATCTGGCGCAAGTCGATGCGCCGCTGGGCCGAGTTGCGCTGGCGGCCTGCAAGGTCGATGCCGATGCGTGCTACGATCTGGTGCGCGAGATGCTGACGGTCGAGTATCAGCACCGCAAGCTTTACAGCGTTTTCACCGTCGAAGGGTTCGGCAAGACCGCAACCTGCTACGGTGTGCTGACGCGCTATGTCTGCCCAGGCGGCGTGGTGGATTTGCAGGGCTAGGCCCTATTGCTCCATCCAGATGGTGACGGGGCCATCGTTCAGCAGCTCGACCTTCATATCCGCGCCAAAGCGGCCCTTTTCCACTGGAACACCCTCGGCCGCCAATCGGTCGGCGAAATATTCGTACAACCGCTCGCCCTCGTCCGGGCTGGCGGCGGCGGAAAAGCCGGGGCGGTTGCCGCGCGACGTGTCGGCGGCCAGGGTGAACTGGCTGACCACCAGCGCGCTGCCACCGATATCACGGACCGAGCGGTTCATCTTGCCTGCCTCGTCCTTGAAGATGCGCAGCTTGGCGATCTTGGTGGCCAGCGTGTCGGCCTGAGCCTGGGTGTCGCCCTGCATGGCGCAGACCAGGATCAGCAGCCCCGGCCCGGTCTGACCGATGGTTTCGCCGTCAACCGTGACGCCGGCATGGGCCACCCGTTGCAACAGCGCGCGCATCAGGCGCCTCCCGGTCTGACGCGGTTCACATGGCCCATCTTGCGGCCGGGCTTGCATTCGGCCTTGCCGTAAAGATGCAGCGCGGCGTGGGCCTCGCGGGCGATGTCGGGCACGCGGTCGATATCGTCGCCGATCAGGTTTTCCATCACCACGTCGGAATGGCGCGTTCCATCGCCCAAGGGCCAGCCCGCCACGGCGCGGATATGTTGTTCGAATTGGTCGACGGCGCAGCCGTTCTGCGTCCAATGGCCCGAATTGTGCACGCGCGGGGCGATTTCGTTCACGATCAGGCCCTGCGCCGTCACGAACAATTCGACCCCCAGAACGCCCACGTAATCCAGCGCGTTCAGGATGTTGGCCGACAGCAGCACCGCATCGCTGCGCTGGCCCGGCGACAGCCGCGCCGGCACGGTGGTGGTGCGCAGGATGCCGCCCTCGTGCACGTTTTCGCCCGGGTCGAAACAGGCCACCGCGCCATCGGCGCCACGCGCGGCGATGACCGAGACCTCGTGGCTGAATTCCACGAACCCTTCCAGGATCGCAGGCGCGCCGGCCATGTCGGCCAGCGCCTGGTCAGCCTCGACCGGGTCCATGATCCGGGCTTGACCCTTGCCGTCATAGCCAAAACGCCGGGTTTTCAGGATTGCGGGGGTGCCGATTTCGGCAATGGCCGATTTCATATCCTCGGCGCTGTCCACGGCGGCGAAGGGCGCGGTTTTCAGGCCCAGCCCGGTCAGGAACTCTTTTTCCGTCAGCCTGTCCTGGCTGACGCGCAGGGCCTCGCGGCCCGGGCGGATGGGGCAGATCGCCTCGACGATATCAAGAGCCGAGGTGGGGATATTCTCGAACTCGTAGGTCACGACATCGACGGCCTTGGCAAAGGCGCGCAGGGCGTCTTCGTCGTCGTAATCGGCCTTGAAGTGATAGTTCGACACGTGGCTGGCCGGGCAATCGCCGCCCGGTTCGAACACGCAGGTCTTGAACCCCAGTCGGCTGGCCGCGACCGAGAGCATGCGGCCCAGCTGCCCGCCGCCCAGGATGCCGATGGTAGCGCCGGTTGTCAGGGGATCAGTCATCGCTCGGCTCCTCGGGGATCGAGGCAGAGAGGGCCGCGCGCCACGCGTCCAGCCGTGCGGCCAGGTCGGCATCGTGCATCGCCAGGATTTGCGCGGCCATCAGCCCCGCGTTCTTGGCCCCTGCGCCGCCGATCGCCATCGTGGCCACGGGAAACCCGCGCGGCATTTGCAGGATTGAATAAAGGCTGTCGACCCCCGAAAGCGCCTTGGTCTGCACCGGCACGCCAATCACCGGCACCCGGGTTTTCGATGCCATCATGCCCGGCAGATGCGCCGCGCCCCCGGCGCCCGCGATAATGACATGCAGTCCGCGCGCGACGGCGGTTTTGCCATACTCCCACAGCCGGTCGGGCGTGCGGTGCGCCGAGACGATCTTGGCCTCGTAGGGCACGCCCAATTCGTCCAGAATATCGGCGGCTTCCTTCATGGTGGGCCAGTCCGATTGACTGCCCATGATGATCCCGACACTGACCTTGGCCATATTGCTTTCCCATGGTTTTGGAATGCGGCACTATAGCGACACGCCTTCTTGTGGCAAGCGTGTTCGGGACGGGGTCGACCCATGGTGAAATGGTATCTTGGTTTGGTGTTAATGGCGGTCTGCCCGGGGCTTGTTTTGGCGGCCCCCACCGCGTGCGAAAAAAGGGCTGCCATGCGGTATCCGGTGTCCGAGGTTTTGCGCACCGAAGCCTATCAACTGCATATGGCCGAGTATGCGCGTATCGACTGGTCAAAGGTGACAGGACTGGTGGTGCCCGACGGGACACAGTACCGCGCGGCCGTGGAAGAAACCTTGGCACCGCTCGACCAGCCCGAGGTCGATATCCGCCTGCTGGCGCTGCTGGACGTGGCCGCCGGGCCAAGCGGGGACGTGATGATCCCGTTGACCACAAGCTCGGCCTCGGCCGTGCATGATCTTTTCATCGACGCGCTGGAACGGCGCGGGTTGACGGCGCAGGCGCGGGCGATGCGCAAGGCGCGCGCGGCCTATGCGGTCTGGGCCGGCACGCCCGCAACGCGTCGGAAACAGTGGACGGATGGAGCGGGCGCGATCACCAACCCCGTGCTGCTGGGCGCGCTTAAGGCGCAATCGCGGGCCTTCCTGGCCGCGCAGCCCACCGTGATGGACCGCGCCGTAGCGCTGGTCGCGTCGGACGCCCAGCTGGCGGCGCGATACGAGGCGATGCGTGAAGCGGCCGAAGACGCGGCGCGCTTGGGCTATTTGATGCGCGAAATCTGGGCCTGCACTGACACCGATTGGTGGACGCCTGAACAGGCCGATGCCGCGCTGAACGCGCTGCCGCGTCCGCAACGCGATCTTTTGGTGCTGGACCTGTTCATCGCCGAGTCGATGAACGGTTCGACCCACCAGTTCTTTTTCAATTCGTCCGGGGTCTTGGCGCCGGAATTGGCTGAAATCCTGGATCGCCACGGCCTGTCCGACCACGCAGAGGGCATCCGGCAGGAGATGGCGATTTTTTCCGCCCCCTATCCGCGCGACACCGAGCAGCGGCGCAAGGTGATGGTCGGGTTCCACGAGGCGACGGACAATGCCCTTTACGATCTGACGGTCTGGGCCGATGACGGAGCAATATGGGATCTCATGTCGCAAATCGCGAAAGACGCGGGATTGTGGCCGACCTGATCAGGCAATGATATCAGGCGTCAAACGATCCTCGATCAGCGCGATACGGTCCTTCAACAGCAGCTTTTTCTTTTTCAGGCGTTGCAGGGTCAGCTGATCGGCGGTGCCACGCTCTTGCAAGGCGCGGATCGCGTCGTCGAGGTCGCGATGCTCGCGGCGAAACACCTCCAGCTCGACGCGCAGAACCTCGTCGGTTTTCATCGCGATCTGGGTGGCGAAGTCCGATTGCGCATTCATGGCAGGTGATTCCGTCGTTGCCTCGGGGCCTTCAACATACTGATAACCTGCTTTTTCGCAAAGCCCTTGCGCGGTGGTCGGGCTGATACCATATTCTTTGGCGTGGGGTGTCGCCGCTATCGGGACGCCCGCAGGACTGTCGCTTGAACAAGGACGTGTCGATGACAAAGCTTACACTCGGGTCGCACCCGTATCTGCTGGGTTTCGAACAGCTGGAGCGCCTGTTGGAGCGCAACGCGAAATCCGGCAACGAAGGCTACCCGCCCTTCAATATCGAACAGACATCGGACAATTCCTATCGCATCACCCTGGCGGTGGCCGGATTTGCCGAACGCGATCTCAGCATTACCGTTGAAGACAGGCAGTTGGTCATTCGTGGACGCCAAGTCGATGACGGCGCCGACCGCGTGTTCCTGCACCGCGGTATCGCCGCGCGGCAGTTCCAGCGCAGTTTCGTCCTGGCCGACGGGGTCGAGGTGGGCGAGGCCATCATGGAAAACGGCCTGCTGCATATCGACCTGACCCGCGCCCAGCCGGAAACGGTGGTTCAGACGATCAATATCAAAAGGGGGTAAGCGAAATGGATGCAAAATACGAATTCGGCACGGCCGACGGCAATCGCATCGTCTATGTCCGTCCGGTTGACGTGGACGACCTGCCCGACGAGGTCAAGGAACAGGTTGGCGGTGCCAAGACGCTTTACGCGGTGCATGACGCCAACGGCCAGCAATTGGCACTGGTAAAGGATCGGCGTTTGGCCTTCGTGCTGGCGCGGCAGAATGACTTGTCGCCGGTGACGGTTCATTAAGCCTCACCAAGCCACACGGCATATGCCGAAATGAAAACAGCCCCGCCAATGGCGGGGCTGTTTCGCGTTTCGGGGCAGGGTGGTTCAGTGCCCGGCGATCAGGCCCATCGATTCCAGCGTCAGGATCACCTGGTGGGCGCAGTTGTCGACATCCACGTTTTCGGTGTCGACACGCAGTTCGGGCTCTTTGGGTTCTTCATAGGGGTCCGAAATCCCGGTGAATTCCTTGATCTTGCCCTCGCGCGCCAGCTTGTACAGGCCCTTGCGGTCGCGGCGTTCGCACTCTTCCAGGCTGGTGGCCACGTGCACCTCGACGAAGGCGCCGTATTGCTCGATCATCTCGCGCACGGTGCGGCGGGTCGCGGTGTAGGGCGCGATCGGCGCACAGATGGCGATACCGCCGTTCTTGGTGATTTCCGACGCCACATATCCGATGCGCTGGATGTTCAGATCGCGGTGTTCTTTCGAGAAACCCAGCTCGGACGACAGGTGTTTGCGCACCACGTCGCCATCCAGCAGCGTCACCGGGCGGCCGCCCATTTCCATCAGCTTGACCATCAGTGCGTTGGCGATGGTCGACTTGCCGCTGCCCGACAGGCCGGTGAAGAAGACGGTAAAGCCCTGCTTGGACCGCGGCGGCGAGGTGCGGCGCAGTTCCTTGACCACTTCGGGGAAGCTGAACCATTCGGGGATCTCCAGCCCCTCGCGCAGGCGGCGGCGCAGTTCGGTGCCCGAGATGTTCAGGATGGTGACGTTGTCGCGATCCTCGATCTCGTCATTCGGCTCGTACTGGGCGCGTTCCTGCACATAGACCATGTGTTTGAAATCGACCATTTCGATGCCGATTTCTTCCTGGTGCTCGCGGAACAGATCCTGCGCGTCGTAGGGGCCGTAGAAATCTTCGCCCTGGCTGTTCTTGCCGGGGCCGGCGTGGTCGCGACCGACGATGAAATGGGTGCAGCCGTGGTTGCGGCGGATGATCCCGTGCCAGACGGCCTCGCGCGGGCCGGCCATGCGCATGGCCAGGTTCAGCAGGCTCATGGTGGTGGTGGCGGCGGGGTATTTGTCCAGCACCGCCTCGTAGCAGCGCACGCGGGTAAAGTGATCGACATCGCCGGGTTTCGTCATGCCGACGACCGGGTGGATCAGCAGGTTGGCCTGCGCCTCTTTCGCGGCGCGGAAGGTCAGTTCCTGGTGCGCGCGGTGCAGCGGGTTGCGGGTTTGGAACGCCACCACCTTGCGCCAGCCCAGCTTGCGGAAATAGGCGCGCAATTCATTGGGCGTGTCGCGGCGGGCGCGGAAATCGTAATGCACGGGCTGCTGGATGCCGGTGACGGGCCCGCCCAGATAGACCTTGCCGGCGTGGTTGTGCAGGTAGTTCACGGCCGGATGCGCCAGATCATCGGCGCCGAATACTTTTTCGGCCTCGCGCGATTTGTCTGGTGTCCAGCGGTCGGTCACGGTCATGGTTGCCAGGATCACGCCTTCCTGGTCGCGCAGGGCGATGTCCTGGCCCAACTCGATGCTGTCGGCGAATTTTTCCGACACGTCCAGTGTGATCGGGATTGGCCACAGGTGGCCGTCGGCGGTGCGCATGTTTTCGACGACGCCGTTATAATCCTCTTCGCCCAGAAAGCCCTTGAGCGGGTAGAATCCGCCGTTCATCAGCAGCTCCAGGTCGCAGATCTGGCGCGGCGTCAGATCGTGCGAGGTCAGCTCGGCGGCTTCGACCTTGAGCTTTTGGGCGCTTTCGTACGAGACATAAAGCTCGGGGATGGGGGCAAGGTTGTTCTGCATGAGTTCCGTCCTGTGTTTAATGGGAACAAGGCCACTGGTCGTGCCGGTCAGTTCGGCGTGGAGCGCGTCATACTCGGCGAATTTGCGGGCCAGGAAGCGATCCGTCAGCCGGGTCTTTTCCGCCGCGCCGCGCGGGGTCAGCACATAGGCGAACCGTTGGCGCCGGTCGGGCCCGTCGCGGCGCGAGACCTTGACCAGGCCGGCCTCGGTCGCGGCGCGCAACCCGGCGTTCAGCCGCCCAAGCGAAACGCCGATCGCCTTGGCCATATCGCGCTGCGAGGCCTCGGGCGCGCGGTCAAGCTGCCGCAGAAGACGAAACAGGTCGTCCTCGTCGGGCAGGGCGGGCTTTGCGTCGGTGGCGGGCATCGCGGGTGACTCGAAAGTATGTTCAGCGATGAACGCATCACATTTTTCGCCCGCGCGCGAAACCCTTTTTCTGCCAGTTGTGCGGTTTGTTGCTGAAAAGCCGCGTTGCACAGAGTGCATGGCGGGCGCGGCCCGGAAACAAAAAAAGCCCGGCAGGGGCTGCCGGGCCTTGGATCGGTACAATCCGGGCGCGTCAGGCGCTTTCGGGTTCGTTCGCCGCTGCCGGGTCGGGCTCGGCCGCGTCACCCTGTTCGGCCAGCCAGCGCTCGGCCTCAAGCGCGGCCATGCAGCCCATACCGGCACTGGTGACGGCCTGGCGATACTTGTGATCGGTCAGGTCGCCCGCCGCGAACACGCCCGGGATCGAGGTTTCGGTGCTGTCGGGCTTGGTCTTCACATAGCCGCCCATATGGGTTTCCAGCACGTCCTTGACCAGCTCGTTCGCGGGCGCGTGGCCAATGGCGATGAACACGCCCTTGCAGGGGATTTCGCTGATCTCGCCGGTGTTCACGTTCTTGACCTTCACGCCGGTCACGCCCTTGGGGTTGTCTTCGCCCACCACCTCTTCCAGCTGGTGGAACCACAGGGTTTCGATCTTGGGGTTCTTGAACAGACGGTCCTGCAGGATCTTTTCGGCGCGCAGCTCGTCCCGGCGGTGGATCAGAGTGACCTTGCTGGCGAAATTGGTCAGGAACAGCGCCTCTTCGACGGCGGTGTTGCCGCCGCCCACGACAACGATTTCCTGCCCGCGATAGAAAAAGCCATCGCAGGTGGCGCAGGCCGATACGCCAAAGCCCTTATAGGCGTCTTCGCTGTCCAGCCCCAGCCACTTGGCGCGGGCGCCGGTGGCCAGGATCACCGCATCGGCGGTGTAGGTCGTGCCGCTGTCGCCCTTGGCCACGAAAGGCCGCTGCGACAGGTCGAGCGAGGCGATGATGTCGCCGATGATCTGGCAGCCCATCGCCTTGGCGTGGGCCTCCATGTTCACCATCAGATCGGGGCCCTGGATTTCCGTTTCGCCGGGCCAGTTCTCGACCTCGGTGGTGGTGGTCAGCTGGCCGCCCGGCTCGATCCCTTGCACCAGGATCGGCTCCAGCATGGCGCGGCTGGCATAGACGCCAGCGGTATAGCCGGCGGGCCCGGACCCGATGATCAGAACCTTGGTGTGGCGCGTGTCGGCCATGATGTGCCCCCTTTGCTGCGCAAAATATCCGTTTCCCGCGATATAAGCGGCGCAAGGCGTGGGGGAAAGGCCCCAGTTCGCCGCGCCCGCGGCTGCCGCCGTTTTCAGCAGTATATGCGAAACGATCTTGCGCTTGCGCGAAAGAATATTGCGCGCACCTGCGGTGCTGTTATAAGAAACTGCCGCTTCAGGAGGACACACATGGCAGGCTCGCGACTCGATCCCATCGACAGGAAAATCCTGGCCGAATTGCAGGCCGATGGGCGGATGACCAACGTGGAACTGGCCAAGCGGGTGGGCATTTCGGCCCCGCCCTGCCTGCGGCGGGTGCGCACATTGGAAGAGGCGGGGTATATCCGCGGCTATCACGCCAAGGTCGACGCGCGCGAGCTGGGATTCGAGGTGCAGGTCTTTGCGATGGTCGGTCTGCAAAGCCAGGCCGAGGCGGACCTGTCCAAGTTCGAACAGCGTTGCCGCGATTGGCCGCTTGTGCGCGAGTGCCACATGCTGAATGGCGAGGTCGATTTCATCCTGAAATGCGTGGCCCCCGACCTAAGCACCTTTCAGACCTTCCTGACCGAGCAGTTGACCGCCGCCGAAAACGTGGCCAGCGTCAAGACATCGCTGGTGATCCGCGGCGCCAAGGACGAGCCGGGCGTGCCCTTCGACGTGCTGGAAGAAAGGCTGGCGCGCAGCGCCTGAGGTGTGCCTCAGGCCGCCGGGGCCGCGTCGAGCGATCCATCGGTCATATGCGGAATGGCCAGCGGGCCGAAATCGCCCGGCTGGTCGATATGCGGAAAGATCGCCAGGAATTGTGCCATCTGGCGCCCGGTCTGCAACGTCGCGCGCAGGCTGATGCCGGGATGATAGCTTTCCATTTCCAGGCCATTCGCGCGCAGCGTGGCGTGGATCGGCAGCACCAGGTGGTAAAGCTGCACGGCGCCGGGGGGCGTCACCGCGAAAACCGAAGCCCCGTCATGCAACATCGTGACCGGCGCCAGTGCCTGGCCCCGCCGGGTCGGGCCGCTGCGCGCGCGACACAGCAATCTGCCGCCGGGGCCGATCAGCATGTCGCGCAAGGGGCGGCCGATGCCGAACCCGTCGGCGGTGATACGTGTCAGCGTGCGGCAGCGGTCGTGGGGCGTGTTGGCTTGGCATGTCATGCTGCCGCGCCACAGAACCGGTTGCGGGCCGTGCTGCTCGGTGATGACATGATCGCCGGGCAGGATGTCTTCGATCGCGGTGGGGCCCTGCGGCGTCTGGAGCAGGGTGCCATGCGTGAAGGCGGCAAAACAGTCTTCGAACAGCGGTATGGCGGGAATGGACTGGGTGGCCAGTTGCACATCGCCGTTCCGGCGTAGCCAGGCGATTTCGACGCGACGGCGCGGCGGCTCGGCTGTGATCGCTGTGTCGGCGCGCATCGGCGTCACGGGCGGCGTCGGGCGGGGGCGTTCAGTTGTCATGCGGCACCTTAACCAAGAACGCGCATCGCAGGCCCCCACCTGTCACGACGCGCCGGATACTGATTGATTAAGGAAAAATGCCCGGAACCGGGACGATCTGTCAAAAATATGAGGTGATTGTCAGGCCGCGCCCGTCAATTCAGCGGGCCGGGACGCAATGTTTCGGCAAGTGCGACAACCACGCCACAATCCGATTCGACGGACCAAGGCCGCCCCGAGGGGAGGGCGGCCTTGACCATGCGCGTTCAAGCGCGTCGAGGGGCGGGCCCCTGAGGAGGAATAGTTATGCGTGGCGCCGGGCCGGCGTTAAGGCCTTGCCGTCGCGGCGGGCGATTGTCTCGGCCCGTCGGCTGCCACGCTGCCAGGGCAACGGCGGCAGATCGTTGGCCTTGGCGGTTTCTGTCACGCTTTTGATCCAGCGGCTTGTTTTTTTCATGCTCGGGTCTCCTGCCTGGGTCTTGTCGAACCCTGTATCCTTGTTGGGAACAATCTGCCGGAGCATTCGGGCATTGTTTTGACGGTATTCGAAATACCGTGGAAAAATTGATGCCGATGCCGCGCCAATCAGGGCAGGGCGGTCAGAATTGTTTATCGTTCTGATTTTTCTGGATAAAATTTCTTATCCCGTGTGCAATGCGTGCCGAATGCCCCCGATTGTTTCCGGCTTTGCGGCGATTTCACGGCAACGCGGCGCCCTGTTTCTGCCCGGATTACAGCCGGATGACCGAAATCAGGCGGCCATAATCGGCCTCTCCCGCGTGGGTGGCCCGGCGATAGGAATAGAATCGTGCAGGCTCGGAATAGGTGCAATGGCGTGTCCACTCCGCGTGGCCCACGCCGGCGCGGCGCAAGCGGTGCAACCCATAGGCCGGCAGGTCAAACAGAAAGCGGTCGCCCGCGCCGTTGGCGAAAAAGCGATGGTTCTGCGGATCGTCGGCCATAAAATCGTCCAGGAACTCTGGCCCGACTTCGTAGGCGCGCTGGCTGATCGTGGGGCCAATGACGGCGCGGATCGTTGCGCGCGCGGCGCCCAGCCCCTCCATCGCGTCGATCGTCGCCTCAAGCACGCCGTCCAGTGCGCCGCGCCAGCCGGCATGGGCCGCGCCGATCACGCCGTTTTCGGTATCGGCAAACAGCACCGGCTGGCAATCGGCGGTCAACACGCCCAGAGCCAGGCCGGGCGTGGCGGTGGCCATGCCATCGGCCTGTGGGCGCGGGTCGGGGGTGTCTTTCAGTGCAACGGCGCGCGCGGAATGCACTTGGTGGACCGTCACCAGCCGGTCGGGCGGCACGTCGACCGCCTGGGCCACGCGGGCGCGGTTGATCGCCACGATTTCCGACTGGTCCGAGCTGCCTTGGCCGCAATTCAGCCCCGCGAACACGCCCGAGGACGCGCCGCCGCCGCGGGCAAAGAACCCGTGGCGCGTGCCTTGCAGGGCGTCGGATGTGATGATGTCCAGCGTCATGGCTCCAATCCCGGTGGCGGCGGGGCGGATTTCGGATAGACCCCCAGCACCTTGAACAGCGAACCCATTTCATCCGGGTGCGTCAAGCGCCGATGTGCGGCGATATGCACCTCCAGCGCATCGCCGGTCAGCCCACGCGCCAGGGCCTGCGCGCGCCCGGTGATGCCCAAGCGTTCCAGGAACACGCCCTGCGTGGCCAGGCGGGTATGGGCGGCCGGCGCGGCGGCCTGGGCCAGTGCCTCGAAATCCACATGCGCCGTCAGGTCGGCTTGGCCGGGCCTGGCCAGCGGATCGACCGTTTCATGGCCCTGAACGGCCTGGAACGTGTCGCCCAGGCTGCGCCAATCGCCATAGTCCACGATCACCGCCGCACCGCCATGATGCGCGATGCGGTTTCCGATTTCGGCCATCACCGGTGCGGCGGCGGGGCAGGTTTCAACCACATCGCCCGCGCGGGTGTCGTCCAGCCGATGGGCCAGAGCGGGTTGGTCGGCCTCGGTGCCCAGGCCAAGTGTCAGCGCGCCGTTCTTGGCCCCCACCAGCCGTTCGGCCCAGCCGGTTTCGCCGCGCTGGAACTGGCGGATCGGCAGGGCGTCGAAAAACTCGTTGGCCAGCAGGAACAGCGGCGCGTCGGGCAGGGTGGCGGGTGTGTCGTGATGAGTGACGGGGTATCCCTTCAAAGCCGCCAATTGCGCGGCGCGCAAGGGGGCCGATGCCTCGACCAGGTGCACCTGCGCGGCGTCGTGAAACCCGGGCACGGCCCGCGTGGCGCGCAGCGCGTCGGCCATCAGCGTGCCCCGGCCCGGGCCCAGTTCGGCCAGTGTGAAAGGGGCGGGTGCGCCCTGATCCAGCCAAGACTGCGCCAGGCACAGGCCCAGCATCTCGCCGAACATCTGCGAAATCTCGGGCGCGGTGGTGAAATCGCCGTCCGCGCCCAAGGGATCGCGGGTGGAATAATAGCCCAAGCTCGGGTGCAACAGCGCCTCGGCCATGTAGTCGGCCAGGCTGATCGGGCCGCTTGCGGCGATACGCGCCAAAAGGTGGTCGCGCAGGCTCATCCCTGCACCCGGGCGCGGGCGTAGAGGATCAGGCCCAGCCCCGCCGCCACCATAGGCAACGACAGAAGTTGCCCCATCGTCAGCCCCACCTGGCCCGAGCCGATGATCAGGCCCAGCGGGTTCTCGGGCGTGATGAACTGCGCGTCGGCCTGCCGGAAATACTCCACCACGAACCGCGCCAGCCCGTAGCCCGCGATGAACACGCCGGTGATCTGCCCCGGCACCTTCAGCGCACCGCGCCGATAGGCCAGCCATAGGATCACGCCCAGCAGCACAACGCCTTCCAGGAAGGCCTCGTACAGCTGCGAGGGATGGCGCGCGCACAGCCCCTCAACGCCCGGGCAATCCTGCGCCAAGGGGTGCGGAAAGATCACGCCCCAGGGCAGATCGGTCGGGCGGCCCCACAGCTCGCCATTGATGAAATTGGCAATGCGCCCCAGCATCAGCCCCACCGGCACGCCCAGGGCGATGGTGTCGCCCGCGGCCAGCCGTGGGATGCCCTGCCGCCAGGTGTAAAGCCACCCCGCCACCACGACGCCCAGGAACCCGCCATGAAAGGCCATGCCACCCTGCCAGATCATCAGGATTTGCGACGGGTTTTGCAGGTAATAGGCCGGTTGATAGAACAGAACGAAACCCAGCCGCCCGCCCAGGACGATGCCGATGATGATCCAGGTCAGCGAATCCTCGACCTGCGCCTTGGTCATCGGCGGGGTATCGTCGCGCCACAGGCCGGGCCGCGCCAGCGCGTGCAGCGAAATGCGCCAGGCCACCACGATGCCCACGATATAGGCCAGCGCATACCAGCGCAGGGCGAATTCCATACCGAACAGGGTTATGGTGAAAATCTCGGGCGAGAGATCGGGAAAGGGAATGGCGGCCTGCATGTGCGTCTTCCTGCCTCTGGTCTGTGGCGCAAGTCAACCTTGTGGCGGCGCCCCTGCTGGCCCATATAGGAAACCAACGCAACGGTGGAGAGCGCAATGCAGACCCGCAACAAGATTTTCGACGACCTGTCGCAGCTGATGACCAACGCCATGGGCGTGGCCCAGGGCGCCCGGACCGAGGCCGAAACCGCGATGAAAAGCCTGATGGACCGCTGGCTGGCCGATCGCGATTTCGTCACGCGCGAGGAATTCGAGGCCGTGCGCGCCATGGCCCAGAAGGCGCGCGAGGAGAACGAGGCGCTCAAGGCGCGGCTCGACGCAATGCAAGCGAAAAAGTAAGCGCCCGGCGCGCTACCCCGCGTCGCGCGGGCGCAGGGGCGCGCGGCTTTGGGCGTTGGCGCCCGACGTGGCCTTTTCCAGCAGCGCCAGGAATTTGCCGCGCTCGTCCTCGGACAGGCCTGACAGGATATCGTCCTGCAATTCCCACACCAGAGGCTGGCAGGCGGCCAGCAGCTTTTCGCCCTTGGGCGTCAGCGCGATCACGCGCGCGCGGCGGTCGCGCGGGCTGACGGCACGGCTGACCAGCCCCTTCTTCTGCAAGCGGTCGATCACGCCACTTAGCGTGACGGGGTCATAGGCGATCAACCCCGCCAGCGTCACCTGGTCCAGTTCGGGGTTGGCCTGGATGGCCGAAAGCGCGGCGAATTGCACCGGCGTCAGGTCATGCCCCGCCGCGCGCATCCGGTCGGTGAATACCGAAACCGAGATCTGCTGCAATCGCCGGATCAGGTGGCCGGCCATCTGGTAGATTTCGCTCATGCCCAATGTATATCCGCCCGCGCCAAGGGCGAAAAGCGTTTGAACGTATGCGAATGATAAATACGCGTATCAGTGGCGCAACTGCCTCTTACTCCAGCGCAAAAAGCGACACGACCACCTGCTGTTTCAGCCGCGCCCCGCGCCCCACGAACAGCGTGCGGTTCACCCAGTCATAGCGCGCATCGCCCGTTTCCAGCCGCGCATGGGTGCGCATGTAATAGCTGTCTGGGTCCACGTCCTCGCCGCGGGCGATGGCGGCCAGCACATCGGCGGGGCCGTGGCGATAGCCGTAATTGATGATCTCGATCGTCGCGCCATCGTCGGTTTCGATTCCATAGCGGGTGTCGAGTTCGGCCACGCCATTGGCCCAGATCGTTTGCCAGTCGGCGCCCAGGTTCAGGATGCGCCCCGACAGGCGCGGCCCCTCGACCCGGCCGCCGATGATGGGGATGATGCGCCGTTGACCTGCACGTCCCGCGCCCATTTCGCGGATCGGGTCCAGCTCGACATACAAATCGCAGACATGCGTCAGAACGGGTGCGCCCAGTTTCGCGGTGCCGGTCATCTTTCCCCCCTTTGCGAATTGTTCCGCATTGCTTTTTGTTATATGTGATAACTAATATTTCATCACGGGTCCAGCGCCCGGTCAACGTGCAGGGGAGGGCACGGAGATGGAAAACGCAAGCTTTTGGTTACCCCAGTTCGATATCGAAACGCGCCCCGACGGAACGGTGCTGATGGCGCAGCGTGGCACCGCGCCGCGCCTGGCCGACACCATCGCCGCTCGCATCGGCCATTGGGCGCGGGAGGCGCCCGACCGGGTGGCGCTGGCCGAACGGGTGGGCGCAGGCTGGCGGCGTGTCACCTATGCCCAGCTTTGGCAGGCCATGCGCCGGATCGGTGCGGGGCTGCTGGCGCGCGGGCTGGGGCAGGATCGGCCGGTTCTGATCCTGTCGGAAAACAGCATCGACCATGCGCTGCTGGCGCTGGCGGGGCAATATGCGGGGGTGCCCACGGCCGCGGTGTCGACGGCGTTTTCGCTGGTGTCGCAAACCCATGACAAGCTGATCGGCGCGGCCCAGCTGCTGCGCCCCGGGCTGATCTACGCGGGCGACGGGGCGCGTTACGCCCCGGCGCTGTCGGCGATCGCGGGCGAGGCGGTGGTGGTAAACTCGATCAATCCCGTGCCGGGCGCTTTGCCCTTCGAAGATCTGGCGCAGGACGACATCACCGCAGCAGACACGGCCTTTGCCGGGCTGACCGGCGACATGGTGGCCAAATACCTGTTTACCAGCGGGTCCACCGGCAGCCCCAAGGCGGTCATAAACACCCATGACATGATCGCCCGCAACCAGGACATGGTGGCCGATTGCTTTCGCTTTCTGGCCCGCCGCCCGCCCGTGGTGGTCGACTGGGCCCCGTGGAGCCATACGGCCAGCGGCAACAAGGTGTTTCACATGGTCCTGTGCCACGGCGGCACCTTTCATATCGACGCGGGCAAGCCGACGCCCACGGGCTTTGCCGAAACCCTGCGCAACCTGCGCGAGGTGGCCCCGACCTGGTATTTCAACGTGCCCGCGGGCTGGCAGATGTTGCTGGATGCCTTCCACAACGACCCCGCCCTGGCGCGGCGCTTTTTCGCTGACATGGACATGATGATGTATGCGGGCGCCGGCATGGCCCAGCACCTGTGGGACGGTCTGACGCAGATGGCGCAGCAGGTCACGGGGCATGACGTGCTGCTGACCACGGCGCTGGGGGCGACCGAAACCGGGCCCTTCGCGCTGATGTGCACCACGCCGCAGCCGGGGCCGGGCAATATCGGCGTGCCCGCGCGCGGTGTGACGCTGAAACTGGTGCCGAACCAGGACAAGCTAGAGGCGCGGTTGAAATCGCCCTCGATCACCCCGGGCTATCTTGGCGCAGCGCAGGCCAGCGCCGAGATGCTGGATGACGAGGGGTTTTATTGCCTTGGCGACGCGCTGCGCCCCGCCGACCCCGATGACCTGACCAAGGGCTTCCTGTTCGACGGGCGCGTGGCCGAGAATTTCAAGCTGGCCACTGGCACGTGGGTTGCTGTGGGGGCGCTGCGCGCGCGGCTGGTCGATCATTTCGGCGGGCTGATCCGCGACGCGGTGATCGTGGGCGAGGGGCGGGACGAGCTGGGCGCGCTGCTGTTCCCGGCCGAGGGGCGCGCGGTGGACCCGCAGGCGCTGGCAGAACGGCTAGACAGCTTCGCCGCCACCGCCACGGGCAGCGCCACCCGCATCCCGCGCGCCGTTCTGCTGCGCGATCCGCCCGATCTGGACCGGGGCGAGGTGACCGACAAGGGCTCGATCAACGCGCGGGCGGTGATCCGGCACCGCCCAGACGCGGTGGCGCTGCTGTATGAGGGCGCGCGCGGTCTGAAACTGGAAAAGACGCCGGCCTGACGCGGCGCGAGGGAGCGGGCCAAGGGCCCGCGCCCGAGACAGGCTGTTGCGCCGCAAGGCGTGCCTTTGGATCGCCACCCGCCACGAAAAAAGGCCGCCGGACATCTGCCCGGCGGATTTGGTTTTCGCATTGATCCGGCCTTAGCCGCCGTGCTTCTTGATCAGCGCCTTGGCCTCTTCGATCAGCGCGGCGCCGTCGATGCCCTTGGCCTCCATATCGGCGATCCAGCGGTCGATCACCGGCTGGGCCTTGGCCTTCCACCGGGCCACCTCGGCCTCGTCCAGCTGAACGATGGTGTTGCCGGCATCCACCGCCAG
Organism: Paracoccaceae bacterium; assembly: GCA_021767525.1. Classification (GTDB taxonomy): domain Bacteria; phylum Pseudomonadota; class Alphaproteobacteria; order Rhodobacterales; family Rhodobacteraceae; genus Lutimaribacter. The sequence goes on along the minus strand of JAASTF010000007.1, from coordinate 339 downwards.
CTGGCGCGCGGGCTTGTCGTAATCCCACATCACCTGGGCGGCGAACTCGGCCAGCGCCATGCCCGATTCCGCGTCAATGGCGGCGCGGATGTCCTCGGGCAGGCTGTCGTATTTGTCACGGTTCATCACGGTGATGATGGTCGCGGTGTACAGCGCCTCGTCGCCCGAGAACTCCACGTGATTGTCCACTAGCTCGGACAGGCGGATGGCGGCGGTCACCTCCCACGGGATCACGGTGGCGTCGATCACGCCCTTCGACATCGCCTCGGGGATGGCGGGCAGGGGCATGCCGACGGGGGTTGCGCCCAGCTCGCCCAGCATGTCGGAAATCACGCGGGT
>JAASTF010000134.1 GCA_021767525.1 Paracoccaceae bacterium | reverse complement strand
GGGAAAGATGTTGGCTCCGCCGGAAATGATCATGTCCTTCTTGCGGTCGGTGATGAACAGGTATCCGTCCTCGTCCACCCAGCCCAGATCGCCGACCGAGAAATGCCCGTGCTTTTCCGCGCGGCTGGCGTCGTCGTTCGAATAATCGAACCCTCCGAACGCATCCATCCTTGCGTAAATCTCGCCCACCTCACCGGGGGGTAGCTCGTTGCCATCCTCATCCAGGATCATCAGCGTGCCGCCCATCTGCATCCGCCCCGCGGTGCCGGGCCGCTCCAGGGCATCCGCGCTCGAGGCCATGGTCATGAACCCGATCTCGGTCGCGCCATAGCTTTCCCAGAACACCGGCCCCCACCACTCGATCATCGCGCGTTTCAGGTCATGCGGCCAGGGCGAGCCCGTGGACACGGCAAATTCCACCGACGACAGGTCATACCGCGCCTTCACCGCGTCGGGCAGTTTCAGCATCCGGCTCATCATCGTGGGCACAAGGTAGATATGGGTGATCCGCTCGCGCGCGATGGTGGTCAGGAAATCCTTGGGCTCGAAGCGCGGGGCCAACAGGGTCGAAACGCCGGGGCTGACCAGCGCTGCGCTGGTCAGCGTGGACGGGGCCGAGTGATAGACGGGCGCCGCGGTAAAGAAACGCGCGCCGGGGTGCAGGCCCATCATCTCGTCGCCCACGCGCAGCAGCAGGTCGGTGAAATCGCGACGCGGGCCGGTGCGGCGGCGACGCACCCCCTTGGGCCGCCCGGTCGAGCCCGAGGTATAGCGCAAAAGCGGCCGCATCATCTCGCCCGTCGGCAGCGGCTCTGCGGCCTCGACCAGCGCCTCCCATTCCGGAAAATCGCCAAAGGTGGCCGTGCTGTCCGCGATCCCATAGGCCTCGCGCAGCGCGGGCCCCGGCGTCACGCCGATCACCTGTCGTCCTGCCAGCGCGGGGCCAAGCGGCTGCGCCAGATCGCGGTGCAGGATAACGTGCGCCGCGCCCGCGTCGTCGCAAATGGCCTGCACCTCGTCGGCCGCCGCGTGCCAGTTGATCGGCACCAGCACCGCGCCCGCATGGGCCATCGCGCGCATCACCTGCATTTGCGGCAGGTCGTTGCGCATGATGACGGCCACGGGCGTATCCGGCCCGATGCCCAGCCCGGCCAGCGCGCCCGCGCCCTTGGCGGCCAGCGCCTCCAGCTCGTCCGGCGCCATGCGCCGGTCGTAGTCGCCGACGAATGCCTTACTCGCCATAGGGCACCCAGATCGTTTTCACCTCGGTCGCGGCGTCAAGGAACGCGTGCCCTTCGCCCGCCGCGCCCATCCAGTCGCGGGCGTGTGCGTTATTCACCCATGTCCGTTTCAGTGTTTCGGCGCTGTCCCTTTCGATCTGCGCCGACAGGTCGGTCGAGCTGAACGACCACAGCGCATCGACGCCTGCGTGCCGCGCCAGTGTCGGCGCCAGCTCGGCATGGGGGCCGGTCAGCACGTTCACCACGCCGCCTGGCACGTCGGATGTTTCCAGCACCTGATAAAAGTCGGTCGCCGCCAGCGGGTAGGGTTCGCTGGCCACCAGCACGCTGGCATTGCCCATCGCCATCGCCGGCCCCATGACCGAGATCAGCCCAAGCAAAGGCGCCTCGTCCGGGCACAGCGCACCGATCACACCCACCGGCGCGCGCATGGCCATCGCCACACCGCGCAGCGGCACGCCCTTGACCCGGCCATCGAACTTGTCGACCCAGGCGGCCCATGTGAACAGGCGGCTGATGCTGGCCTGCACCTCGTTCTTGCCCTTGCGCCCGCCTGTCATCGCGTCGATCCGCGCGGCGAATTCATCCGCCCGCGCCTCAAGGTTTTCCGCGATGTAATACAGGATCTGCGCCCGCGCGTGGCCCGTCGTCTTGCCCCAGCTGGCCGCAGCCCCTGTCGCCGCCTCAACCGCGTTGCGAATGTCCTTGCGGTTGGCAATCGGCGCCTCGCCCACGGGTTTGCCGGACTTGCCGAAAACCGTGCGGGTATAGCCGCCATCGGGCCGCGCCTGCTTGCCCCCGATATAGAGCTTCGCCGTGCGGTCCAGCCCCTCGGGCGCGTCGCCATCGCCCTCGAACGGGTCGATCCGGGCCAGCGGTTTGGGTTTGCCTTCGGCGCGCAGATAGGCGCGCAGCCCTTCCCACCCGCCTTCTCGGCCAAAGCCGCTTTCGCGCATCCCGCCAAAGGGGGCGGCGGCATCAAAGAGGTTGGTGGCGTTCACCCAGATCACGCCCGCCACCAGTTTCGGCGCCACGTCCAGCGCCAGGTTCAGGTTTTCCGACCACACGCTGGCCGCCAGGCCATAGCGGGTGTCATTGGCCAATTCCACCGCCTCGGCCGGGGTGCGAAAGGTGGTGGACACCAGAACCGGGCCGAAGATCTCTTCCTGCATCAAGGGGTCGCTGGGTTGCAGCCCGGTGATCAGCGTCGGCGGATAAAAACAGCCCTGCGCGGGCAGTTGCGCGGTCACCTGGTGCACGTGGCCGGTGGTGCAGCCGGCCACCATCTGCGCGATGCGATCGCGCTGCGCCTGGTCGACGATGGCGCCCACATCAATGCACTTATCCATCGGGTCACCGATGCGCAGGTTTTCCATCCGGGTGCGCAGGCGGCGGTGGAATTCCTCGGCGATGCCTTCCTGCACGATGAGGCGAGAGCCGGCGCAGCACACCTGCCCGCCATTGAACCAGATCGCGTCAACCAGCCCCTCGACCGCGCTATCGAGGTCAGCGTCGTCAAACACGATATAGGCCGATTTGCCCCCCAGCTCGAGCGTCAGCGCCTTGCCGTGCCCCGCCGTCGCGCGGCGGATGGCGCGGCCCACATCGGTCGACCCGGTAAAGGCCACCTTGTCCATGCCCTTGTGCGCGACCACCATTTCGCCTGCCATGCCGTCGCCGGTGACGATGTTCACCACCCCCTTGGGCAGCCCCGCGCGGCGGCAGATATCGGCGAACAGAAGGGCTGTCAGCGAGGTATATTCCGCCGGTTTCAGCACCACGGTATTGCCCGCCGCCAGCGCCGGCGCGACCTTCCACGCCAGCATCAGCAGGGGAAAGTTCCACGGGATCACCTGCCCACACACGCCATGCGGGGCAAGCCCCGGCAATTCGCTGTCCATCAGCTGCGCCAGCCCGGCGTGGTGATAAAAATGCCGATGCACCAGCGGCACGTCGATATCGCGCGCCTCGCGGATGGGTTTGCCGTTGTCCAGCGTCTCCAGCACCGCGAAAAGGCGCGCGTGTTTCTGGATCATCCGGGCCAGCGCATAAAGGTGCCGCGCCCGGCCATGCCCGTTCAGCCGCGCCCATTTCGGCTGTGCCCGGCGGGCGGCGGCGACGGCGGCATCCACATCCGCCTGGGTGGCCTGGGTCAGCGTGGCCAGCACCTCGCCCGTTGCGGGGTTGCGGCTGTCGAACCCGTCGCCCGGATCGGTAAAGGCGCCGTCGATGAAATGGCCGAACCGGTCGCCCTGGTCAACCAGCCAAGCCAGCGCCTCGGCCGCGCTTTCGGGGGCGGGGCCGTAGTCCATGCTGTCGAAAATTTCTTTCACGGTCATGCGCTTACCCTTGTGTCCAGTGGCCGTAGGGTGGGCAGTTTGCCCACCCCCGGCTTACCCCATCGCGTGCCGCCACTTGGCGGAATAGGCGCCGGTGACGTGGTGTTCCAACTGCCGCTCGATATCGCCCAGCAGGCTGGACGCGCCGAACCGAAACAGGTCGGGCAGCAGCCAGCGGTCGCCCAACTCCTCTTTCATCAGCGACAGATAGACCAGCGCGTCCTTCGCCTTGGATATCCCGCCCGCCGGTTTGTATCCCACGCGATAGCCGGTTTTGTCGTGATATTCGCGGATCGCGCGCAGCATCACCAGGCTGACGGGCAGGGTGGCGTTCACGCTTTCCTTGCCGGTGCTGGTCTTGATGAAATCGGCGCCCGCCATCATGCAGACAAGGCTGGCGCGGGCGACGTTGCGCAGGCTTCCCAGCTCGCCCGTCGCCAGGATCGCCTTGACATGCGCCGCGCCACAGGCCGCGCGAAAGGCGCGCATTTCATCATACAGCGCCTGCCAATTGCCGGTCAGCACATGCCGGCGCGAGATCACGATGTCGATCTCATCGGCGCCGGCCTTGACGCTTTCCTCGATCTCGGCGACGCGCAGGTGAAAGGGCGACAGCCCCGCGGGAAAGCCGGTGGACACCGCCGCAACGGGGATGCCGCTGCCTGCCAGCGCATCGCGCGCGGGCGCAATCATGTCGTGATAGACACAGACCGCGCCAACGGTAAGCCCTTGCATTCCAAGGCTTTCCAGGATGTCGGCGCGCACTGGCTGCCGCGCCTTGGCGGCCAGACGCGCAACCCGGCCCGCCGTGTCATCCCCCGCCAGCGTCGTCAGGTCGATGCAGGATATCGCGCGGCAAAGCCATGCCGCCTGATACTCTTTCTTCACGCTGCGGCGGCCGGGCAGTGTGGCGCAGCGCCGTTCGATGGCCGAGCTGTTGGCGCGGGCCGACATAACCCAATCCATGTCGAGCTCTTGCCCCGGATTGCGCGGCTCGGTCACTTGCGGCAGCTGCTTTGTGGTGTCCGTGGCCTGCATGCGCCCCCTCCGTTGTCGAGCCGAAAGGGTGTCACGGGGCACCGCCCTTGGCAAGCGGGGCGTCGCGGAAAGAGGCTGCACAAAACATGCACAACCCATGCACATCCGATGCAGCCCGCGCCGTCAGAACCGATGCCAGCAAAAGACCCCGACAAAGGACAGTGACGATGACCGATTTGACCCTGCGCGGCGTGCCCGCCGCGATCCAGAAAGACGGCTGGTGGCTGGATGCGCCGGTGTTCCGCCGCCCCCCGCGCGACCCCGCCCGCGCCAGCACCGGTGACGGGGCGGCGCGCGCCGCCGCGTTGGTGGCGCTGCTGGTGGCGGCGGATGTGCTGATCTGGCAGGTGGCGCCGGGCCTGTCGCTGGCGGTGTTCGGGGTGATCGTTCTGTGCGCCGCGGCCCTGGCGGTGGACGGGCGCGGCGCGGGCGGTATCGCGCTGGGCACCGCCCTGATGCTGCCGGTGGTCGAGCAGGTGCAGCCGCTGTCGCTGGCGTTCTGGCTGCTGGGCCTGACGGGCGGCGCGGGGTGGATCGGGCTGTGCGGGTGGCAGGGCGTGGCCGCCACGGCGCGCGCGGCCTGGCGGTTCGTGCAGGCCATGCCCGGACAGCTGCGCGGCGATTTGCGCGTGCTGCGCCATGGGATGCCGGACACGCCGCCGGGGCAGATTCGCCGGCTCCTGCTGGGCTGGTCGCTGCCCGCCGGTCTGGGGCTGGTATTCGCCGCCCTGCTGATCGAGGCGAACCCGATGTTCGCCCGCAGCCTGACCTGGATGGGCGAGGTGCATCCCCCCTCGCTTGGGCGGGTTCTATTCTGGCTGGGCGCGGCGGTGATCCTGTGGCCGTTCCTGCGGCTGTCGGCGATGGCGCAACGTCTGCGCCTGCCACTGACCGCGCCAAAAGGCACCGGCACGGCGCCCGCCATACTGAACGGGCCATCGGTGCGCCGCTCGCTGATCCTGTTCAACGGATTATTCGCGGTGCAAACGGCCAGCGACCTGGCCTATCTGTGGGGCGGCGCGGCCCTGCCAGAGGGGCTGAGTTACGCCGAATACGCCCATCGTGGCGCCTATCCGCTGCTGGCAACCGCGCTGCTGGCGGGGCTTTTCGCGCTGATCGCCCGGCCCTTCGTGGTGGGCGACCGGATCTTGCGCGCGGTGCTGCTGGTCTGGGTGGCGCAGACGGTGCTGCTGGTCCTGTCCTCGATCCTGCGGCTGGAACTCTATGTCGAGGTTTATGGCCTGACCCGCCTGCGCCTGGCGGCCTTTGTCTGGATGGGTGTCGTGGCCGCGGGGCTGTGCCTGGTGATCTGGCAGGTGATCGCCCATCGCAGCGCCGGCTGGCTGCTGGCGCGGGCAGCGCTCCTGGGTCTGGCGGTGCTTTATGCCTGCAGTTTCGTCAGCTTCGACCGGGCGATCGCGCGCTATAACCTGACCCATGATGTGCCGCTGGATGCCTGGTATATCTGCATGCTTGGCCCCGCCGCGCTGCCGCCCATTCGCGCCTACGAGGCGCGCGTGGGCCGCCGCCTATGCGTCAGCGATGTGCCCTATATCCATGCGCCGCGCGATTGGCGCGAATGGGGGTTCCGAAACCACCGCACCCGCACTAGCCTTGCGGCACTGGCAGAACAAGGCGCGTAAGACATGGCGGAGATCCTGATCGTCGATGACGACCCGCAAATCCGCGCCGTTCTGCGCGTGGCGCTGACCCAGGCCGGGCACAAGGTGGCCGAGGCGGGCGACGGCGCCGAGGCGCTGGCCAAGGCCCGCAATGGCCGCGCCGACCTGATCGTGCTGGATATCGGCTTGCCGCGCATGGACGGGCTGGAGGTATGCCGCGAACTGCGCGCCAGCCATGACACGCCGGTTCTTTTCCTGACCGCCCGCGATGACGAGATCGACCGCGTGCTGGGCTTTGAAATGGGCGCCGACGACTATGTGCCCAAGCCCTTTTCCCCGCGCGAGCTGGTGGCCCGCATCCGCGCCATCCTGCGCCGCCGCGCGCCCGCCGCGCCCCAGGGGGCCAAGACGCGCGGCCGCCTTGCGCTCGACCCCGCGCGGCACGCCTGCACCGTGGCGGGTCAGCCCGTTGACCTGACTGCGCGGGAAATGGCGATCCTGGTGCATCTGATGACCCAGCCCGAGATGGTCCGCCCGCGCGCACAGCTGATCGCGGCGGTCTATGGCGCGCATATCCACGTCTCCGACCGCACGCTGGACAGCCATCTGCGCAACCTGCGCGCCAAGCTGGCCCAGGCCGGCTGCGCCGACGCGGTGGAAACGGTGCACGGCGTCGGCATACGGATGGGGCCATGCCAGGGCGGATAAGGCAGAAATGGCGCCCGCCTTTGGCGTTGGTGATCGGTGGTACGCTCGCGGCTGTTCTGTGCCTGCCGCTGCTGGGCGTGGGGTATTTCCGCGTGGCGGGCAACATCCTGGGCTGGGGCGAAACCGCCTGGATGATCGGCTGGATGGCGGTGGCGGCGACGGCGGTTCTGGGCTTCTTGCTGTGGCGGTTGGTGCTGCGCCCGGTCTGGGCGCTGACCGACCATGCCCACGCGGTCAAGGACGGGCGCGGGGACGCGCCGCTGCCCAGCCATTTCGGCACGCCCGAGTTTTCCGCCCTGGGCCAAGCGGTGGACGAAATGGCCAGCACCCTGCAAGACCGCGAGGCAGGCCTGCGCGCCTATACCGATCACGTCACGCATGAACTGCGCTCGCCGCTGACCAGCCTTTTGGGCGCGGCCGAGCTGCTCGACGACCCCGCGCTGCCCGAACCCGACCGGCAGGTTCTGCTGGGCACGGTCAAGGATGCGGCGGAACGCATGGACGGGCTGCTGACCGCGCTACGGCGCCTCTCGGCGGCGCGCGATCCGGTGGGGCGCGGCCCGGCCGATCTGCACAGGGCGGCGCAGGGGCTGGCCCTGCCGGCGGATGTGCACGGCGCGGTGCCGGTGCCGCTCGATGCAACGGCCCTGCGCGCGGTGCTCGAACAGCTGGCGCAGAACGCCGCGCGCCACGGAGCGACGCGGTTGACGATCATCTGTGATGGAAAGGCGATGCGGATCACCGATAATGGCCCCGGCATCCCCCCGGGCGACCGCGCGCGCATCTTCGACCCGTTCTTTACCACCGCGCGCGCCAAGGGCGGCAGCGGCATGGGGCTGGCGATCACCCGCACGATGCTGCGTGCGGGCGGGGCCGACATCACGCTCGACGACAGCGACACCGGCGCGGCTTTCACGATCCGCTTCTGATCTTCATCTTGCCAGGAAAACTCCGGGGAGTTTGAGGGGCAGAGCCCCTCATCCCCGAGGGCCCGCAAGGGCCCGAGATATCCGGCGTGCGGCCCGGCAGGGCCGCACCCATTTTTACTGCGCGGCGATCATCTCGGCCTGGCGCACGATCACCTCGGCCTGCTTGATCGAGGCGATGTCGATCAGCTTGCCCTTGTAGGTGGTCGCACCCTCGCCGCGGGCCTTGGCCTCTTCCATCGCGGCCAGGATCTCGCGCGCCTCGGTCACCGCTTCTTC
>JAASTF010000133.1 GCA_021767525.1 Paracoccaceae bacterium | reverse complement strand
CTCGGCGCAGGAAACGGATCTTTGGGTGGGCTGATCCCAGGCTGCGCAAGCAGTAGCCAAGGACGGTGAGCCGGCTTTCACATCCTTGCTTTCACGCGGGGCACAAAGGTAGGGTTTCTTGCCCGCGACTATCAAACGGTCGAGCGGACCGTTCGAGCCGGGCAAGACCGTTGCGAGTGGCAGGCACATCGCGCCTGATCCACGCGCCATCGCAAGCCCGCTTCGACAGCGGTCTGAAATGATCGTCCAACCCTGATATCCGCGCTCAACCGAAACCAGAACATCCAGAACCCCAGGTGTCGCGACGGTTTTGGTCAGACAGGCGAAACCGGCGGGATCCGATTGATCCACAAAACAAAACATTCGGGGGCGCTTGGAGATCTGCGTGCCTTACGCGCATCATCTCAGGCCTTTGCGACCCACGCCTGAACGGGCACCGATGTCAGATCGTCAAGATCGATTTTTCGCACTGCAATTAATCACTCCGGGCACGAAACTCTTGACCCGCGCCCGTTGCACGGCAACCCTGAAAACCGGTTGCAAGTGATCTGTTTGAGGTGTTCGGCCGCATGACGACAGGCCGAGCAGAGGGAAGGAACGACAAAAGGACAGGATCGTCATGATCATAATGCGCAGGCCGGGGCAATTGGGGGATAGCCTCGGTAACTTTCACACGCGAGGAAGTGACAGGCGAAAGCACTGGCGGTGAGACGAGCCAGGCGGACCAGTGTGTGCCGATCGTGGCGACGATGGCTTTGACCGGACAGCTTCGCCTGCCCGGATCGAAAAGCACCCGCTAACCACAAGGCCGACTGACGGTCGAACGGTTGCTTCGCCCCTTACATGCCGGCACCTCGCATCTTCGAATCCCAAATAAGCGCCACATTTCACCCATAGTGTGGCCTTTTGAACCAACCACGCTTGCGTTGGCGCCGCGGGGCCGCGCCAACAAGACCAAAAACAGGAAAGACCAAACTTTATGAGCCATACGCCGAGATTCTCAAGAGTGACCAAAGGACTCGCCGTCGGCTCGGCTTTGCTGTTGGGGTCTTTGCTGTTGTCGTCCCCCGGGCAGGCGCAGACTTATCGTTTGGGCGCGACCCTTGATCCCGAGGTTTACAACAGCGTGCCCAAGGCACCGCCACTGGCGCGCGGCGATTATCTAAGCGCGCCGCCGCGGATGTCGCTCAAACGGTTCGTGCCGCCCGTCGGACACCAGGGCAATCAGGGCAGTTGCGTCGGCTGGGCCACCGCCTATGCGGCGCGCACGCTGCTAAAGGCAAAGGATCTGGGGGTGGAGAACCGATCAAGCCTGCGCAGCATGGTTTTGTCACCCTCGTATGTTTTCAACCAGATCAATCTGCCCGGCTGCAACGGGTCCTATGTGGCCCATGCCCTGGACTTGATGCAAAAACAGGGCGTCGCCCTGCTCACCGATTTCCCGTATGATGAAAATTCATGCTCGGCTGTGCCATCGCAATCAGTGCGCGGCAAGGCCGCGGCGTTCCGTATCAAGGGATTTTCCCGCTTGTGGGGCAATTTCGGTCGCAACAACCACGTATCGGCACGACGGGCGCTGGCCAACGGCAACCCTGTCGTCATCGGGATGCAGGTCGGCGACGGATTCATGCGTCACAGCGGCAGCGGCACCTGGCAGCCCAGCAGCGCCGAACGCAACGGGCTGCGCAACGTTCGACAGGCGCAACGCGACGGTGTGCTGGGCGGGCACGCGATGACAGTGATCGGCTATGACGACACGCGCGACGGAGGCGCGTTCGAAGTGGTCAATTCCTGGGGAACATCCTGGGGAAATAACGGGTTTTTCTGGCTGTCCTACGAAGATTTCAACGCCTTCGTGTTCGAAGGATACGAAGTTCTGCCACCCGACCCGCCGCCCCCGCCGCGGGTGGTCGACATGGGTGGGCAGGTGCGCGTGCTGCACATCTCGGGCGACGAAATCGGCGCACGACGCAACGGCAACGGCTATACGTTGAGCCGGCCACTCCCGTCGGGCACACGTTTTCGCGTCGAGGCAACAAGCACCGAAAACGGATACCTTTATGTGATCGGCGGCGATGCCACGGGCGACTTTGTACTGTTGTTCCCCCGTGGAAACGAGGTGGCCCCCTATGCGCAACGAGGCGCAACTCTGCTGCTACCAGGCCCGACCGAACAGCATTTCACGCGCCTGAACGATACCACCGGCACTGATTTCTACGTGTTGCTTTACGCACAGCAGCCGCTGGATCCGGCGCAGGTAGCCGAACGGATGGCGCGCGGTTCGGGCGATGTGCGGGCACGGCTGCGCAGCGCCTTGGGCAACCGCCTTGTTCCGGCCGACGAAATGGATCTTAACGCCACAAGCATCGGGTTCGAGGCAGCCAGCGGCGACGCCGATGTGGCCGCTCTGGTCCTGACGATCAATCATGTCGCACCCACCCCAAGCGCGGCTGACACGGCGGGCCCGCTGATCGTTCTGACCAACCCAGCGCCAGAAGCCTTCGACGCCGAGAACGCCCCGATCGGGGTGCCCAGCCGCCTGGTCCGCCTGGAAGGCATGGCACAGGACGAAAGCGAAATCACCGCGCTGCGTGTCGAGGGCGCTTTGTCCAGCCGCTATTCCTCGCGCGGGCCGTTTATCGCGGAAATCGAACTGCCCGAGGGCCCCGGCCCCCATCCCGTTACCATCGAAACCCGCGACGCAGCCGGAAACGAGGCGCGGCGCACCTTTCAATTCAGCCTGAATTTCAACTGATCCCTGCAGGAGTCACCCGTGTTCCGAAACGCACTCATCTATGCCGCCACTTTTTTTGCCCTTGCTTTGGGCACCCCCGCGCAAGCCCTTGAATGCCGATATTGCGAAGGGAAAGACCCGGCAGAATTGATCGAGCTGTCAGTTTCGCGCGGCAGTCCCGCGCTGCGGGCGCAGATCCGCGCATGGGTCGCGGAAAACCACCCCGACACGGGTGCGGGGCTGGTCGCACGGGCCTGGGTGCTGGATTCCTCGGGCGGGGATTTGAATGACGTGGCACAGCTTTATCGCGATGGCATCGCGCGCGATCCCAGCATTGGCTTGGCTTATACGAACCTGGGCTATACGCTAGAGCGCCTGGATCGCCGGCCCGAGGCGTTCGAAGCATTCCTTGAAGGTCAAAAAGCCTGGCCGCACCACGCCTTTTTCACGCAATACGCCTATTTCAACCTGAAGAAACGCGAAGGCGAAAGCGCGGCAAACGCCTGGCTGGACCGCGCCCAGAACGAAGCCGTGGCCGAGCCGTGGGTCTATGACTTCGTGCGTGGCGTCATCGCGCGCAGCAGCGGCGACCGCAGCACGGCCGACCGTTTCTTTCGGCAGGCGATGGACAAGACCGACCATCCCGACGCGGCGACCGACTGGCTGGACAACCGGCTGCGCGTTCTGGCCGCCCAGCGCGCCGACCGCAACACCCGTTTCGACGCGATCCGAACCGCGATCGACTGGGCCAATCGCAACCGCTCGGATGTGGCGCTGCGGCATGTGGGCAAGGTGCTGTGGCAAGACTTCAACCTGAACCGAGACGCGCATAACCTGCTGCGCGCGGCCTATGACATGGCACCGTCGCCCGAGGCGGCGCAAGATGCCTTTGGCGCCATTGGTAACGATGATTTCGACGCCGGCATCGCGGTGCTGAACCGCGGTTTGCGGGATTTTCCCAACAACTACCTGGTGCTTTCGTCGGCGACTTGGGCCTGGACCGATTTCAAGTTGGATCCCGCAAAGGCCGAGGATTACGGCAAGCGCGCCATCGCGATGGCCCCGACGCAGAACCAGCTGGATGACGCGATCGACCAGTACGCCGATTTCGTGAAAGAGGCTGCGCTGTATGATCGGGCGGTGCCGGTCTTTGAGCGTGCGCTGCAGGAAACCGACGGCACCCCGCGCCGCAATATCCTGGGCGATTACATCGACAACCGCATTCATGCGCGCGACTTCGGCACGGCCAATCGCCTTTTGGATCGCGCCAAGGACATGGGCGGTTTTTCTGAAAACTGGATCGCCACCCGCGACAACCGCATTCGCACCGCCTTGCGTCTGCAAGGTCAGCGCGACAGGTTCTTTGCCGAAAATCCCTTTCTGCAAGACTGGGAACAGCGTTTCGGCGATAGCCTGCGCGTGACTGTCGAATTCGCAACCGGCAAGGCGGATATCAGGCAAGAGGGCTTTGGCGTTCTGGATCAGGCCGCCGCCGCGCTGAAATCGCGCGGGGCGGAAAACTATGTCTTCCTGATCGAAGGGCATACCGACAGCACCGGCACCGATGCGGTGAACCTGCCGCTTAGCGACGCGCGCGCCAAATCCGTCGAACGGTATTTCGTCGACAACGCCGGCATCGCGGCCGAGCGGTTGCAGACCGTGGGCTATGGCCCGCGCATTCCATTGGCAACCAACGCGACCGACAGCGGCAGGCAAACCAACCGTCGCGTCGAAATCCGCCCTTATGGCAACATCTCGGCCCCCCGCATCGCAACCTCGGGCTGGTTGAACGCGCGCGACCTGGTGCTAAGCCCGGACGGTCGTTTTGCCGTTACCGGCAACACGCCCACGCAGGTCTGGGATGTCGAGCGGATGCTGCGGCTTCACCAACTGCCCATCGGCGCCAGCACCCGCGCGATCTCGCCCAATGGGCGCTATATCGCGATGAAATCGTCGTTCCTGGGCGTGACCGGCTCGACCGATCACATGATGTATATTTACGACATGCGAACCGGGCTGGTGCACAGCCAGTTGCCCAACTCGATCACCGTAGACGAAATCTCTTGGTCGCCGTTTTCCGATGCGCTGGCCTATACCGATCGCACCGGGTTCTTGCGGGTCTACGACCTGGCATCGCGCAGTTTCCGCGGTGTGACCAAGATGGGCACGATCCGCGGGTCCGAGGAAATGGCCTGGTCGGGCGACGGCAACCATATCGTGGTCAAGGTGCCGCGCACCAGCAGCGCCACGGTGTTCGACGCCAAAACCCTGCAACCGCTGCGGACCCTGCCCAATGCGGGCTGGCTGCACGGCCTGGTCAGCACCTATGACGGCAAGTACATGATCGGGATGAACAACAGCTACGAGCTGATCACCTGGCAAACCTCGGATTGGCGCGAGGTCGGTCGGCAGCGGATGCCGGCCATGACGTTCAAGCTGACGGCGCACCCGACCGAGCACAAGGTGATGATCGCGGATGCGTTCAATAACAGCACGCGGCTTGCCCTGGTCGAAGTGCCCAGCGGGCGCGTCACCGCGCGATACCAGGGCGATCCCGACCAGATCCTGTATGGCGGGTTCACGCCGGATGGCGGCCATTACGTGACCGCCCTGGACGATCAGATCACCTATTTCGACACCCGGTCCCTGACGATCGACCGCCGCAAGGATGGCACCGCCCACAGCGGCAAGGGCCTGACGATGGTTCCGTCACATGACCTGGTGATGTCGCGCGACACCGAGGGCACCAGTGTCTGGAGCGTCAAGACCGGGCGTCGTGTGCACCGCATCGATGGCGCGGTGACGCATACGTGGAAACCGTTGAACCAGGACGGCTCGGTTCTGTTTTCCTTTGACAAGGACGGCCGCATGTTGCGCTTCGACGCGACCACCTTCCGCAGCGAGGTGGCGATGCAGATCGACGGCGAACCGTTCAGCATGCGCGAGAACGACACCCATATCGCCGTTGGCACGGTGCCCCCCGGCGATGGCCCGTTCAGCCGGCCCAAGGCGAATATCTACGTCATCGAGAAAGCCACCTTGCAAACCGTGATGCGCAAGGAATTCGACATCGTCAGCGAGCCTGTCCGGTTCAACGAGATCTACAACCCCGAAATCTATGTGCGGCTTGCCGATGACGGCCGTGTTGCCGTGACCTCAAGCTGGATGTCGGGGTTCAAGCAGGGCATGACCAAGGGGCGCGTCGTCACCGTGTACGACTCGGCGCGCAATAGCGAAGTCACCACGTTCCAGGCCGAAGACCGCTTTTTCCAAATGGAGTGGGACAAGGGCGGCGATGTTCTGAAATACCGCGGCGAAGGTCGGTGGTATCTTCTTGATCCCCGGACCGGGCGCAGCACGGGGCGCGAAACGCCCAAACCGCATTACGAGTTGACGCTGGACGACGGCCGCACGGTCGAATGGTTCTGGGATCACGTGGCGCTGAACGGTAAGGAACTGTCCTTTCCGCACAACCTGCGCCACCTTGAGGCGCATGAAGATCGCAACCTGGCCGTCGGTCTGACCACCGGCAACGAGCTGATCTTCATCAACCTGAACACGATGGACCAGGCGTTGACGATCGCGCCGCGCAAGAATGGCGAATGGATCGCCTTTACGCCCGACGGCCGCTATACCGCATCGCTGAATGGCACCGAGGGTGTGTACTGGTCGCTTGGCGACAACTATCTGCCCTTCTCGGCCCTGGCCGAGCAATACGAGCGCCCGGGCCTGATCCGCAACCTGCTGGATGCCATCGCGCGCGGCGAAGCGTTGCCCGACAATGGCCCCGACGTGCAGCCCGACGTGTTCGAAGCGCCTTACCAGGTGCGGCTGATTTCGCCCAAGCGCAGCACGACAACGGACGAAACCTTTGTTGTCGAGCTTGAGGTGCAAAAGGACAATGCCGACCTGGCCGATCCTGAAATCGAATATAAGCTGAACGGTCGCCGCGTTCTGAAATCGCGCGGGTTCGAGGAAGAGGCGTTTTTCGACGGGCAGGAGACGGTTGGATATACCCGCCGGTTTGATCTGAACCCCGGGCGCAACGTGATCGAGGCGTCGCTTGTCTGGCGCGATGCACGTATTCAAACCCAAGAGATCGAAATCATCCGCGAAGGTGCAGTCACGCAAGACGAACGTCCCGCGGGCCAGACCCTGTGGTTCTTTGGCGTCGGCGTGTCGGATTACGAACGCTCCAGTCAGAACCTGAACTTTGCCCACAAGGACGCCACCGAACTGGCCAAGCTGATGGAGGCCCAACAGGGCAAACTGTTCAATCGCGTGGAAACCAAGATCCTCACCAATGCCGACGCGACGGAACGCAATGTCCGCATCGAGATGAACGAGTTTCTCGATCAGGCGGGCGCGGACGACGTGATCGTGCTGTTCCTGGCCGGTCATGGCGTGGTCAACGAGGAACAGGAACTGTTCTTCATGACGCACGAAGGCGATCTGTCGAAACCCTACACAGGCATGAGCGTCGACCGTTTCCGCAACCTTCTGGAAAACCGGCCGCTGAACCAGAACGCATTGTTGCTGCTGGATATTTGTCACTCGGGCGCGGGCGACAACCGGGTTGTCGCCGACGACGCCGTGCAAAGCCTGACCAAGGGAACGGGCGCGGTTGTCTTCGCCTCGTCCTCGGGGTCGGAACTCAGCTTCGAGGACGAAAGCTTTGGTGGCGGTCATGGCGCCTTTACCGCGGCGCTGCTTGAAGGGCTTGGCGGTCTGGCCGACAACCGCGTGGGCGACCGTGACGGGTTCAACTCGTTGCAAGAGCTGGTGCTGTTCACCTCGTCGCGGGTGCCCGAACTGACCGAGGGGCAGCAGCGCCCGCAGATCCCGCCGCTGTCGCTGAGCGTTGATTACCCGCTAAGCGTCGCGGCGAATTGACAACTTGGATGTCCGGAAAAAGAAAGGCCCGGTGCATAAGCGCCGGGCCCTTTGTTTTGTTGCCGAAGCTGGCGGTCAGACCATGCCTTCGGCCTTGGCCCAGTCCAGCGTACGGTCCAGGATGACGCCCATGATGCGCACGATCTCGGCCGCGTCGTCCTCGGTCATGATCAGCGGCGGGCACAGTGCCAGCGTGTCGCCCAGGTTGCGGCAGATCAGCCCCTCTTCGTGGCCGATCTCGAACGCCTTGCCGCCCAGCTTGCCCACCGGATCGAACGGCGCCTTGGTTTCCTTGTCGGCCACCATCTCAAGCGCAGCGATCAGACCGGTGCCGCGCACCTCGCCCACCAGCGGGTGATCGGCGTATTTGCGCAGGCCGTCCTGGAACATGCCCTCGAGGCGCGCGGCGTTGCCGATCAGGTCACGCTCTTCGATGATCTTGAGGTTTTCCAGACCCACCGCCGTGGCGACCGGGTGGCCCGTCGCGGTGTAGCCATGCCCGAAGGTGCCGATTTCATGGGTATTGTCAGCGATGGCGTTATACACCTCTTCGCTGAACACGATGGCCGCCAGCGGCATGTAGGATGAGGTCAGCTGTTTCGACGTGACCAGGATATCGGGGCTGAATCCCATTTTCTCG
>JAASTF010000132.1 GCA_021767525.1 Paracoccaceae bacterium | reverse complement strand
GCGCACGCCCATCAGCCAGCCCAGAACGCCCGCAAGCGCGACCAGCGCGGCCACCGGGGCCCATATGCGCAAATTCGGGGTCACGGCTTGGGCCCGCGCTTACTGCATCGCGCCCATCAATTCGCGCCCGACCAGCATACGGCGGATTTCGCTGGTGCCGGCGCCGATTTCCATCAGCTTTGCGTCGCGGAAGATGCGGCTGACCGCGCTGTCGTTCAGGAACCCGGCCCCACCGAAGGCCTGCACCGCCTGATGCGACACGCTCATCGCCACCTCGGATGCATAAAGCACGCAGGCCGCCGCATCCTGGCGTGTCACCTCGCCCCGGTCACAGCTTTTGGCCACCTCGTAGACATAGGCCCGCGCGCTGTTCATGGCCGTGTACATATCGGCGATTTTGCCCTGCATCAGCTGGAAGTTGCCGATGCTTTGGCCGAATTGCTTGCGCTCGACCATGTAGGGCATGACCTCGTCCAGACAGGCGGCCATGATGCCGGTGCCGATGCCCGACAGCACCACGCGCTCGTAATCCAGCCCCGACATCAGGACCGCAACGCCCTTGCCCTCTTCGCCCAGCACATTTTCGAACGGCACTTCGCAATCCTCGAAAACCAGCTCGCCGGTATTGCTGCCGCGCATCCCCATCTTGTCGAAATGCGGGCCCTGGGTGAAACCGGCAAACTCTTTTTCGATGATGAAGGCGGTGATGCCCTTTGGGCCGGCCTCGGGGTCGGTCTTTGCATAGACCACCAGTGTATCGGCGTCGGGGCCATTGGTGATCCAGTATTTGCTGCCGTTCAGCACGTAATAGCCGTTGCGCTTTTCGGCGCGCAGTTTCATCGACACCACGTCGGACCCGGCGCTGGGTTCGGACATGGCCAGCGCGCCGATATGCTCGCCCGAGATCAGCTTGGGCAGGTATTTCTGTTTCTGCTCTTCGGTGGCGTTCAGCTTGATCTGGTTGACGCATAGGTTGGAATGCGCGCCATAGGACAGGCTGACGCTGGCGCTGGCGCGGGCGATTTCCTCGACCGCGATGGTGTGGGCCAGGTAGGACATGCCCGCCCCGCCAAATTCCTCGTCCACGGTCACGCCCAGCAGGCCCATCTCGCCCATCTCGCGCCACAGGTGATTGGGAAATTCGTTACTCTGGTCGATTTCAGCGGCCAGAGGCTTGATCCGCTCTTGCGCCCAGCGATGCACCATGTCGCGCAGCGCCGCCACGTCTTCGCCCAGGTCGAATTTCATTGTCGCATTGAACATGCGGGCCTCCTCCTCCTCCAGAGGTTTATTGAACGCTTGTTCATTTCATAGGGGAAGGCTCGATTCGGATCAACTGCTTCGCGTCAGGCGACCAGGCCCGCCTGTATCGCCAGCCATAGCAGGCCGATCAGGATCGGCTGATGCAGAAGGTAAACCGCCAGGCTGTGCCGTCCGGGCCAAGCCAGCCAGCGCAGGACGCGCCCCTGCCCGCCCCGCCCGCGCAGCGCATCGATCAGCCCGGCCCGCTCGGCGATCCGTGCCACGGCCAGACCGGCCAGCGCCCAGCCCGCCCAGGGAAAGACGGGCACGTAGTCCATCGCCGGGCGGGGCCGCGCGGTCAGGCCCGTCCAATCCAGCCAGGGCACGGGGCCGAAAAGACCGGGCTGGATCATCGGCAGGGCGATCATGGCCAGCGCCATGCCCAGCACCGCCACCGCCGGCAGCCGCAGACAGGCGGCGCCGATCAGCCCGGCCAGAGCAATGCAATGCAGGATGCCGAAAAAGACAAAGACATGGGGCATGGCGATCCATGTGGCCAGGCTGACCAGCGCCGCCGCCCCCGCCACCATCGCCAGCCGCCGCCAGAACGCCGCCCAGCGCAGGCCGCGCCCGTGGGCCAGCCACAGCGACACGCCCGACAGGAACAGGAAACTGCCCGCAATCCCGTCGGCAAACATCGCCCAAGGACGCGACGTGATGGTGCCGGGCGCGATCAGCCCGAACATTTCCAGGTCAAAGGTGAAATGAAACACCGCCATCAGCAGCAGCGCCAGGCTGCGCGCTATGTCCAGCGCGGGAATGCGGCTCAAACCGTTTCGGCCTGGAACACGGCCCCCACCTCGGCGCGGATGATGCGGGCGATCAGGCGGCAATCGTCCAGGCTGAAGGTCAGCGGCAGACGCATGTCGATCAGCCCCGCCAGCACGCGGTCGGTGGCGGGCATCGGCTGGCTGGGAGCATAGCGCCAGCTGTCATAGCGGCTGGTAAACCCAGTGGGTTCCGCCCCGCCGAACCATTTGAGCTCCACCCCCCGCGCGGCGCAGCGACGCAGCACCTCTTGCACCCGCGCCGGCGCCCAGTCGAGCAGCAGGAACTGGATCGAACTGCCGACGTAATATTCCTCTGCCGGCCGCTCGACCACGGTCAGGCCAGGCGTGTCGCGCAGGCCGTCCTCGACCGCGCGATAGCGATCGTTCCAGCGTTCGCATTGCGTGGCCAGATCGCGCAGTTGCGGGCGCAGAATGGCCGCGCGCAGGTGATCCATGCGCCCCGAGACATTGGGCGTGTTGTACCGAATGCCCTCGAACACCTCGGGATCAGGCCCAGCCAGGTGCCTGTCATACAGCATGTAGCTGCCCGACAGCATGATCGCGCGGGCCATCGCCTGCGGATCGTTGCTGACCAGAAACCCGCCCTCGCCCGAGTTCAGATGCTTGTAGGTCTGCGTCGAATAGCAACCGATCACCCCATCCGTGCCCGACAACCGCCCGCGCCAGCGCGCGCCCATCGTGTGGGCGCAATCCTCGACCACGCGGATGCCGTGCGCGTCGCAAATCTCCATCAGCCGGTCCATGTCGGCCAGGTGCCCGCGCATATGCGACAGCATCAGCACATCCGCCTGATCGGCCTTGGCCGCCAGATCATCCAGGTCGATCACCAGATCCTCGGTCACGCCCACGAACACCGGCACCGCGCCCACGCTGGCAATCGCGCCCGGCACCGGGGCCAGCGTGAAGGCGTTGGTCAGCACCTTGTCACCCGGCCCCACGCCCAGCGCACGCAGCGCACAGCCCAACGCGTAGCCGCCCGAGGCAACGGCCAGGCAGTATTTCACGCCCATCGCCCGGGCGAATTCCTGCTCCAGCAGGGCAACCTCGCCCGGCTCGCCCTCGGCCACGTTGTAGCGGTGCAACCGGCCCGAGCGCATGACGCGCACCGCCGCCTCGATCGCCGCGTCGGGGATCGGCTCTTGCTGGGTGAAATTGCCTGTGAATACCTCGGTCATGGGATCAAGAGATGCGTCAACCAATGCCCCGCGTCAATGTCGCTGCGCGACATTCGGCGTGTCGCCCCTGTGCGGTTTCCTGGCGCAAGCCCGGGCCACGCTGGGGTCAGGAGGGCCGCCATGACACCCGATCCGATCCGTTTCGCCCATGATCTGCGCGGGCCGCAGATACCCGATGCCGTGCGCGCGCAGGCCAGGCTGTCGCTGCGCGACCTGCTGGGCGTGGCCGTGGGCGGGCGTGCAACGCGGCTGGCCGGTGTCATCTGCGACCACGCGGCCCAGGACATGCCGGGGGCGATGCCGCTGCTGCTCGATGGGCGCGGCAGCACGCCGGCGGGGTTCGCGCTGGCCGCGGGCATGGTGATCGACAGCCTGGACGGGCACGACGGGTTCAACCCGTCCAAGGGGCATATCGGCTGCCCGCTGTTGCCCGCGATGCTGGCGCTGGCCCCGAAGGCCCTGGGCGGCGCGGAATTCCTGGATGCGCTGGTTATGGGCTACGAATTCGGCGCCCGCGCCGCCATCGCACAATATGATAGCGTGCCCGATTATCACACCTCGGGCAGTTGGGGCGCAGTCGCCGGAGCCGCTGCCGGTGCGCGGCTGGCAGGGCTGGACCGCGACCAGACCGCCCACGCGCTGGGGATCGCGGAATATCACGGCCCGCGCAGCCAGATGATGCGCTGCATCGACCACCCCACCATGCTGAAGGACGGGTCGGGCTGGGGCGCGATGACCGCTGTGCAGGCGGTGCAGCTGGCCGCGCGCGGGTTCACCGGCGCGCCTGCCATCACCGTGACGCAGCAGCCCGGCATCTGGGCCGATCTGGGCCAACGCTGGTACATGCTGGAACAATACTACAAGCCCTACCCGGTCTGCCGCTGGGCGCAGGCCCCGGTCGAGGCAATCCTGGCCCTGCGCCGCACCCATGACCTGACCGAAAGCGATGTGACCCGTATCGAGATCGAGACGTTTCACGAGGCGATCCGCCTGGCCACCGCCCGCCCCCGCACTACGGAAGAGGCGCAATATTCCACCTCGTTTCCCTGCGCGCTGGCGATGGTGCATGGCGACGTGCCGGTGGCTGCATTGATGGATGACGCGCTGGACGACCCGCGCGTTCTGCGCCTGTCCGAAGGGCTCCGGATGGTGGAAAGCGAACACGCCAACGCGCCCTTTCCGTTGAAACGGCTGGCGCGGGTGCGGTTGCATCTGCATGACGGTCGGGTGCTGGAAAGCGGTTGGACCGAACCGCGCTGGGATCACGACGTGCCACCCACAGCGACCGAGCTGCGCGCGAAATTCGACGCGCTTGCCGCGCCACTGGGCCAGGCGCGCGCAGGGGCCATCGCCGATGTGATCGATACGCTGGACAGCCGCCCGCTGTCAGATCTGACCGACCTGCTGACCGCGCCGGTGGGTGCTTAGCCGTCGCCCCACAGGCCCGCCACGACCCCCGGCAATTCGTCGAAATGGCCGATATGCGCCTCGGGCGCCAACGCCAGCACCCGATCACCCGACGGGCCGAAGGTGACCAGAACCGACGGCACACCGGCGGCGCGCGCGGTCTTGCGGTCGGTATCTGTATCTCCGATCAGGCAGGCGCGGGACATGGCGCCGCCCGCGCGCTCCACCGCCGCCACCAGCGGCTCGGGGTCGGGCTTGCGCACCGGCAGCGTGTCGGCCCCGATGAGCGAGGCAAAGGCCTCGCGCACCCCTAGCCGCCGCAACAGCGTGTCCGCCAGCCCCTCGGGCTTGTTGGTGCAGATGCCCACGTTGCAGCCGCCTGCCTGCAGGGCGGCGACCGCCTCCATCGCGCCGGGGTACAGGCGCGTGTGCACGTCGATCGCCTCGCCATAGGCGCGCAGCAGCACGGGGTAATACCGCTCGATCATCGCGTCGCGGTCGTCATGGCCCACCCGCTCCAACCCCAGGGTCAGCATCGCGCGGCCACCGTGAAAGGCGGTCAGCGCATCGGCCGCCGGGTCCAGCACATCGCCCAGCCCCATGTCGCGAAAGCAATGGTTCGCCGCGGCGATCAAGTCGCCGCTTGTGTCGGCCAGCGTGCCGTCCAGATCGAAGATTACCGTTCCCATTCCGCCCCCATTCGCCTGACCCGCCGCCGCCTGCGGCGCCTTGCATGATGCGTGCCCTGCCTGTACGGCGGACGCAACCCCGCATCGGGGCCCGCCACTCGCAAAAAGGAGCGCAGGATGACTTTGGACGAGGCAATGGCCCAGCTGCAAGCGCAGGCCGATCCCGGCCGCGCCAAGGGCATGGCGGAGTATCACAAAGTGCCGCGCCACTATCTGGGCGTGCCCAACCCGGCGCTGAACGACATCACCAGGGATTGGCGCCAGCATATGGATGTGCCCGCCCGCGTGGCGCTGGCCGATGCCTTGTGGAAAACCGATGTGTTCGAGGCCCGCCTGGCCGCCGCCAAGCTGCTGACACAGGCCCGCCTGCGCCCCGATGACAGCGCAGCCTGGGATCTGATCGTGTCCTGGGTGCCCGATTTCGACAGTTGGGCGATCGCCGATCACGCGATGATGGCGGGGCAAAAACGGCTGGTGGCCGACCCGTCGCGCATCGACACGGTCGAAGGGTGGACCAGGGCCGACAGCCACTGGACCCGGCGTGCCGCGATGGTGGTCACGCTGCCCTTCGCCAAGCAGAACCACCCCAACGACACGGAAACCGCCATCCGCGAGCGCGTGCTTGGCTGGGCCGAAACCTATGTGCGCGACCCCGATTGGTTCATTCAGAAATCCGTGGCCTGGTGGCTGCGCGACCTGTCGAAACACGATGCCGCGCGCGTGCGGCAATTCATGGCCGACAATGGCCGATACATGAAACCCTTTGCCCGCAAAGAGGCGGAAAAACACCTGCCCGCCGCGTAGTCCCCGCTTTCTTTGCAAAAAAGAAAGCGGGCGAAATCTTGGGTCAAGATTTCGCTGCCCCGCCCTAACCGTCGGTGAACACCTCGACCGTGGGCAGCCCGGTCAGCGGCGCGCCGATCAGGCGCATCGCGGCCAGGCTGATGCGGCTGCCACCCGAGGGCGGTCCATCGATCGGGATCAGCTCGACCTGGGCGCTTTGCCCCTCATAGCTGACCCGCCCCATCGCCGGCGCGCTGACCAGTGGCGTCTCCAGCCAGAATCCGGGTCGCGCCGGATCGCCCAGCGATGCCACCGTGCGGCCCAATGCCCGCGCGCCCTGGGGCGTGGCCGCGGCGGCGGCGCGTTCTTCGGGCGTGCTGGTATCCAGGCTGTCGGCGGTGCGGGCGCCCGCGGGCGGCGGGCGGGTGGCCGCGCTTTCCACCGCGTCGGGGCGCGCGGCTGGCCGCGTCTGGCCGCCCTGTCCGGTGCTGTCGGTGGCATCCGGGCGGGCCATACGCTCGGGCAAGAGGGCGCAACCCGCAATCAGCGGCACGATCAAAATGGCGGCGATAGAACGTTTCATGCCCCGCAGGTTACGGCCATCGCCCGGCCGCCGCAACGCAATCCCACTTGCCCCGGCCCTTTGCCGCGCATAGGTTCTGCGCCATGACAGATGCGCCCCTGATTGACCCCTTTGCCCGCGCCATCACCTACCTGCGCGTGTCGGTGACGGACCGTTGCGATTTCCGCTGCGTCTACTGCATGTCGGAAAACATGACCTTTCTGCCCAAGAAAGAGCTGCTGACGCTGGAAGAGCTGGATCGCATGTGCTCGACCTTCATCCGGCTCGGCGTGGAAAAACTGCGCATCACCGGGGGCGAGCCGCTGGTGCGGCGCGGGATCATGTCGTTCTTCGACAGCATGACGCGGCACCTCGACAGCGGCGCGCTGAAGGAACTGACGCTGACCACCAATGGCAGCCAGCTCGACCGCTTCGCCGACGATCTTTATGCCGCGGGCGTGCGGCGGGTGAACGTGTCGCTCGATACGCTGGACGAGCAGAAATTCGCGGATATCACCCGCTGGGGACGCCTGCCCCAGGTGATGCGGGGCATCGACGCGGCGCAGCGCGCGGGCCTGCGGGTGAAAATCAATGCCGTCGCGCTCAAAGGCTTCAACGAGGACGAGCTGCTGCGCATGACCGAATGGTGTGCCGCGCGTGACATGGACCTGACCTGGATCGAGGTCATGCCGATGGGCGATATCGGCAACGAAGATCGGCTGGATCAATACTGGCCGCTTCGCGATCTGCGCGCCCAGCTGGCCCGGCATTACACCCTGACCGACCTGGCCGAACGCACCGGGGGACCGGCCCGCTACGTGCGGCTGGAAGAGACGGGCCAGAAGATCGGTTTCATCACGCCGCTTACCCATAATTTCTGCGAAAGCTGCAACCGCGTGCGGCTGACCTGCACGGGCGAGCTCTATATGTGCCTGGGGCAGGAAGACATGGCCGATCTGCGCGCGCCCCTGCGTAACCACCCCGATACCGAGGCGCCGCTGGAAGAGGCCATTCGCGCCGCGATTGCCCATAAACCCAAGGGCCATGATTTCGACTATTCCCGCCAGTCGGTCGACGGGCGCGTGTCGCGGCACATGAGCCACACCGGCGGATGACACCCAAGCCGCTGCCGCTGCAGGCTTATGCCGCGCTGTCGGCGTTGGCCTATCCCATCTTTGCCCGGCAAGAACGGCGCAAGCTTCAGGCAGCAGGCATGGGCGACCGTGCGGGCGAAAGGTTGGGGTATTCCACGGCCCCGCGCCCTGACGGCACGATGATCTGGCTGCACGCGGCCAGCGTGGGGGAAACGCTGTCGGCGCTGCCGTTGATCCGGGCTCTAGGGAATGCCTGTCCAGACTGGCACTTCCTGCTGACCTCCGGCACCACCTCGTCTGCGCAAATCGTCGCCGAGCGCCTGCCGCCGCGCACCCAACACCGCTTTGCCCCGATCGACGGCCGTCCTGCTCTGCGGCGCTTCATGGATCACTGGCGGCCCGACGGCGCTGTGCTGATCGAGTCCGAACTGTGGCCCAACCTTCTGGACATGCTCTCCCAACGCG
>JAASTF010000131.1 GCA_021767525.1 Paracoccaceae bacterium | reverse complement strand
TCCATCAGGCGCAGCGCGTCGATATACACCGCCTTTTCCCGCGCCTCGTCACCGACACCCAGGTAGTCGAAACAGTGAAAGGCGTTGGGCCCGATCTGGATGCCCGCGCCGATCTCGCCCAGTTGCGGCGCCTGTTCCACCACGATCGACCGGTGCCCCTTACGCGCCAGCCCGCAGGCCGCCGCCAGCCCGCCGATACCGCCGCCCGCGATAATGATGGGAAGATCGCTCATGTCATGGTCCTTTCCGGATCGGTCGGCGCGAAAGGGCGCAGCCCTCAGGCTGGTTCGGTCTTGGCGCCCGCCGCAAATTAAATCGTATGCGTATCGTTATTACGCCAGGCGGATCCGGTCAAGAAAAACTTAGTATACGTATTAAATGCTGGCAAAGCCCCGGATGCCGCGCCCCATCAGCGCGCCGCGAGGGCGGTCGCCTGCGCCCACAGCGCGTCGGGCACCTCGACCGGGTCCAGATGGCGGCGCGGCACACCGGGGATGCGTGGGCCGTCCTCGGCGGCCACGGCCTCGGCCACCCGGGCAAAGCGCCCGGCCAGATCGCCCCCATGCGCGCCCGGATCGATCAGGATATAGAACTGCCCCAGGTCATGCGGCGGCCCGTCGGGCAGTTTCAGCCCCTTCACATCCAACGAATTGACCGAGCCGGTCAGCCCCGCCGCCAGCGCCTCGACCAGCAGGCCCAGCGCCCAGCCCTTGTAATCCGCCGCCGGCCGCAGCGCGCCTTTCAACGCGGCGTCGGGGTCGGTGGTGGGCTGGCCGTTTTCATCCACCGCCCATTCCGGCGGAATGCGCTCGCCCGCGGCCTTGGCCATCGTGATCTTGCCCAGCGCCACGGCAGCGGTGGAAAAATCGGCATGCATCAGCGGTCCGTCCGCGCCGGGGATGGTGATGGCGATGGGGTTGGTGCCCAGAACTGGCCGCTTGCCCCCCGGCCCCGCGACGATGGCAGAGGCATTGGTGGCCCCGATCCCGATCAGGCCCTGCGCCGCGATCTGTTCGGTGAAATAGCCCAGCGAGGTGCAGGTATGCGAATGCGTCACGGCCAGCGCGGCGATGCCATTGTCGCGCGCGGCCTGCACGGCCACCGGCAGCGCACGGGCAAAGGCCGGCTGCGCAAACCCCAGCCGCGCATCGGCCACCACCGCGCCGGGGCGCGGCTGGCTGACCTGCGGCGCCACCCGGCCATCCACCCGGCCCGAGCGCAACTGCGTGCAATAGCTTTCCAGGTAATAAAGCCCGCAAATCACGTTGCCGGTTTCCTCGGCGCGGGCGACGGCGCGCGCCACCTCGCCGGCCTGCCAGTCGCCTGCCCCATGCGCCAGCAGCGCGGCTTTTGCGGTGGCTTCGATCTCGGCAACGCTTACCTGCATGTCCCTGTCCCCTTGCTCTGTGTCTCAATCGCTGTCGGCGGCATCCGGCCCCGCCCCGCCCGCGCGCGACGCGTCGCTTTCCGGCACCAAGGTGCGCGCTGCAAACTCTTCCAGCCGCGCCCAGGCGGCGGCGGGCACCGCGCGGCTGCGCCAGTCGGGCGGCGTGAGCTGCGCGGGTGGGTCGGCGTGGGCGATCGACAGGCTTTCGGCCACGGCGGGCGGCGGCGCGCCGGTCATCGCAGCACCATCCGGCCCCGTATGTACCGCCCCGCCCAGCCAGGCGATGCGCCACCCCTCGGCCCGGCCCAGGAAGGGCGCGACCAGCAGCAGAGGCCCCGCCACGCGCCCCTGTCGCAAATCGCGCGCGGGGGGCGCATCGCTCAACTCGGCCATGCGTGCCAGCCCGCAATCGTCGGAATACTTGCCCCCCGAACAGGCGCAGCGGCGCGGCGCATCCAGCATCATCGCCAGCGCCGCAACACCCGGCAGCCCATGCGCCTCAAGCTGGCGCACGGCCAACCCGGCCTCTTCCGCCATGCCCCAGGAACAGCCCGCACCGCGCGCCGCGCGCGTGCAGGTGGCGCGGATTTCCGACAGGCTGCGCTGCACCTCGCTCATTCCGCCGCCTCTGTTGCCAGGGCGGGCCAGGCCCAGTCATCCTCGGGCAGCGCGTGCAACTCGGTCGGAAAGGGCGCGTCCTGATACATGGTGATGCGCACCCACCGGTCCGAACGCGGATCGAACCGCGTCGCGCCGAAAAACGCCAGCTTGCAGCGCAGCATGTCGATGGGCAGAACATCCGCTCCGATCAGGTTGTCGCGGATTTCGGCATAGGGCGCAGAACCGGCCATATGCACCCGTCGCACCGCGCGGCGGTGGCCAGGATGCGCGCGCAGGAACTCTGCCAAGGACAGGTCATCGGGGCAGCCATCCAGCGCGCGCGCCAGAGCGGCCACCGCCCGGCCGATATCCAAAGGCTGCTCCAGCTCGGCCCCTGGCTCGCCCGCGCGCTCGCCCAGCCGCGGCTCTTGCTTGGCCTCGGATATATACCAGAACCGCGCGCATCCCTCCGCCGCCGTATAGTCATGGGTCAGCGCCCAGCCGAACCGCGCGGCAATCGCCGCACGCAAGGCGCCCACGGTCTGGCCGCCATCGATGCGGAATGCCGCGTGTTCATCGGCGCTCATGGTGTCGGCCAGATCGTCCACCAGCGCGCCGTGCGGCTCTATCATCAGCGCGGCCAGCCATTCCTGCCCCTCGACGCTCAGGGCGTCTTCGGCCCAGCGATAGAGCGCGTCCCACGGGGCAGGCTCGTCCAGCACCCCACCGGACAGGTGATCGGCCAACAGCTTTGCATCGCGCTGCAAATCGGCCAGCTTGGCCTGCTGCACCGGATGGGCCGATTGCCAGCTGTCCAGCAAGGCCCGCCCCCGCGCCATCGCGCGCAGGAACGCCGCGCGCGCCTCAGGCGAGGCATGGGCCTGCACCCGCACCCGCGCAAGCGCGGTTTCGCGCGCAGTGATCCAAGCGTTCAACAGCAGCGGGTGGTTCACCAGAAACGGCGCCATGCCCAGCCCGGTGGAATTGCCGATGCCAAAACGGCGGCGCAGGCTCGGGTCCAGCCGCACCGCCCGCGCGCCCCCCTGCGCGGCGGCCATATGCTCGACCAGGTCCATCACGAAGGCGCGGATCAGCCAGACCGCCAGCATCTCGGCCCGGAACGGCCCGTCCAGCAGCGCGCGCCCCCGCAGCGCCGCGTGATCCGCCGCCCCGAACTTGCCCGAGCCGTAAACCGCCGTGGTGCGCATCAGGTATCCCACCTCTTCCACGCGCGCCGGGTCGGGCTGCCGCCCCTCGGCCAACGCGTCCACCACGTGATCCCACAACCGGACCGAGCGGTTGGCGCGTGACAGCACAAGCTCGCGGTCGCTGACGCGGCCCGCCTCTTGCAGCGGCACGTTGGCGGCCAACCGTTGCAGCTCGGGTTCGGACACGTCGCCATCGACCAGCGCAAAGGTGGCATCCCACGCCTCGGCGATCACCCGGTCCGATCGCGCGTCATCGGGCAGGTCATGGGCGAAACAGACCAGGCTATAGACCTGCCCCTGCCCCGCGACGCGATAGACCGCACGCCCAACCCCGCTTGCATCGACCTCCCACAGCGGCCGGGCGACTTGCCAACCGCCGCGACGCAGCCCGCGCAGCAGAACGCGCATAAAGCTCAGCCTGGTCTGGTGCGCCGCGCCCAGCCGCGCCAGGCGCATCACCTGATCGGGCGGGCGCAGGGCGCTCATGACGCAGGCCCAAAGCTGGCGTCGTAGAACCGCAACCAGTTCTCGCCCATGATCCCCGCCACCTCACCCGCGTCAAAACCCACGCGGCGCAGCCCCTCGGCCAGGCCGGGCATGTCGGTATTGTCGCGAAACCACGCGGGCTGCGGCGGAAAGCCCGGCGCGGCGGCCGAGCCTTCGCCATAGTCAATCTTTTTCGTCCAGCGGCCGACGCGCATCCATTCCACCACGCTATCCGGCTGGTCCTGGCACAGGTCCGATCCAATGCCCAGCCGGTCCACGCCCATCACCTCGGCGGTGTCGGCCACCATCGCGCAAAAATCGTCGAGCGTGCAGTCCGACCCGCCTTTCAGGTGATGCGGATACATCGAAAAGCCCAGCATCCCCCCGCTTTCGGCCAGCGCGCGCAGCACCCTGTCGGATTTGTTCCGCTTTGCCGGATGCCAGCGCGCGGGGTTGGCATGGGTGATCGCGATGGGCCGGGCGCTGTGCGCGATCGCCTCCAGTGTCGAACGTTCGGCCGAATGGCTCATATCCACCACCAGCCCGACCCGGTTCATCTCCTCGACCACCTCGCGCCCCATGCGCGTCAGGCCGGTGTCCTCTGCCTCGTAACAGCCCGTCGCCAGCAACGACTGGTTGTTATAGGTCAGCTGCATGAAGCGCAGCCCCAGCTTGTGCAGGATCTCGACCAGGCCGATATCGTCCTCGATGGGCGCGGGCGTCTGCGCGCCGAACAGGATGGCGGTGCGCCCGGCGGCCTTGGCGGCGCGGATGTCGTCGCCGGTTTCGGCCTGAACGATCAGGTCGGGAAAACGCTCGAACCAGCGGTTCCAACGTTCGATATTCAGCACCGTGTCGCGGAACATCTCGTGATAGGCGATGGTGACATGCACCGCGTCCACGCCGCCCGCGCGCATCTGGCGGAATATCTTTTCCGACCAGTTGGCATATTGCAGCCCGTCGATTGTCACCGATGCGCCCATCGCCCGTCCCCGCAGGTTTTCCGCACCCTTGCAAGGCGCCGGGCGCGTTTCAACGTTTTTCTGCCCCGCGCGGCTCGACAGCCCTGCGGCTCTGCCCGATGATGCGGCGCATGAGCCGGATCAACCTCGAACAGCTGCGCACCTTCTTGTTCGTCACCCGCCAGGGGGGCGTGCGCCGCGCGGCAAGCGCGCTCAACCTGACGCAGCCCGCCGTCACCGCCCGCATCCGCAATCTTGAAGAAACGCTGGGCTGCGCGCTGTTCGACCGGACAGGCGGCACCATGCGCCTGACCCAGCGGGGCGAGCGTCTGCTGCGCTATGCCGAGGAATTCGAGCACCTGTCCGAACTCGTCGCCCGCGACGTGATTGACCCCGCCGCCCTGGATGGCCACCTGCGGCTGGGCGTGTCGGAAACCATCGCGCAATGCTGGCTGCCCGAGCTGATCGCCCGGCTGCATCGCCTGTACCCGCGGCTGGAAATTGAATTCAACGTCGATATCTCGCTGAACCTGCGGGCCGGGCTCTTGGATGGCGAAATCGACCTGGCGATCCTTCTGGGCCCCATTTCGGAATACACGGTCGAGAATATCGAGCTGCCGGGTTTCGCGCTGGCCTGGTATGTGGCCGCAGACGCGCCGCGGCTGGATGGGGCCGCCTATTTCCAGGGGCGCCCGGTGCTGACCTACGCGCGCAACACGCGGCCCTACCGCGAAATCCGGGCCGAGCTGCTGGCCCGTCTTGGCCCCGGGGTGGCGATCTTTCCGTCGTCGTCGCTCTCGGCCTGTTTCCGTCTGGTCGAGGCCAACCTGGGCGTCGCCGCCCTGCCCCGCGCCTTGGGCGCGCCCTTCGTGGCCGAGGGCCGCATACGCGAGTTCGACCCCGGCTGGCACCCCACGCCCCTGCGCTTTACCGCCTCTTACCTGGGCGAACCGCGCAGCCAGATCATCGAAACCGCGGCCCGCACCGCACATGAGGTTGCGCTGGAGTTCCAGGCCGGGCAAGAAATGCGCTAAGGCGGCGCGCGGGCAACGGCACACGCCGCGCGCGGTGGCGATCCGAGGTTTGCGCAAAGCGCTTTATCCCCGCCACATCCGAACAAGACCCGGGCGACGCGCCAAGACCAGCCAAATCGCCGCCGCGTGGGGGCGCGGCGACGATGCGCGGCGTCCCTTCGGGCCGCTATTCGCGCCAGAGCAAAGCTCAACCCGCGCGAGGGCCAGACCGCGGGGTGGCCATCCAACCGTTGAACGGCGCAGCTTATCCCCGCCACGTCCGCGCATGTTTTGATCTGCGCGCCCAGCCCGGCCAATGGCCAGCCCGGGGCGCGGTCTGGCCATCACGCGGCGTCCCTTCGGGCCGCTGTTCGCGCGGGGCGCGTCATACGCAACGGCTAAGGCTGCTGCTCTCGCCAGAGCAAAGCACAAGCCGGGCATCGTCGGGCCGCGGCGCGGCGATCCAACGGTTGAACGCCAGCGCTTTATCTCTTCCAAATCCGAAAAAGATCTGATCGGCACGCCAAGCCCTGCCAAATCGCCGTGCCGGGGGGCGGTCGCCAATAGAGCGCCATTGGTCCGAGCGACATTGGCGACGCGATGCGCGGCGCCTTCGGCGCTGTTCGCGCGGGTGCTTCAAATCAGTCAGGGACAGCACACAGACAAAATATATCTATCACTTCCTACAAATAATTTCGATTTGCTTTTATCGCCACGCCCGGCAACGCTGACCCTGTCCAAGGGGGATACACATGACCACCGATTACGCCCGGCTGCGCCATGCCGACCTGCCCACCGTGCGGCAGGCGATCCGCGAAAACCGATACACCGCCCACACGGCCGGCCTCGGCGCGGGGTATCTGCAAGCGAACCTGGCGATCCTGCCCAGCGCCTATGCGCTCGATTTCATGCGCTTTTGCCAGCGCAATCCGAAGCCCTGCCCGCTGGTGGGCGTCTCGGACACCGGCAATCCGCAGATGTTCACCCTGGGCCGCGATATCGACATCCGCACCGACGTGCCGGCCTATAACATCTACCGCAACGGCACGCTGAACGGCACCGCCACGGATATCAAAGATCTCTGGACCGATGACATGGTGGCCTTCGCACTGGGATGCTCATTCACGTTCGAGGACGCGCTCATGCGCGCGGGCATCCCCGTCTGGCATATCGAGAACGACACCACCGTGCCCATGTTCCGCTCGTCCATCGACACGGTGCCGGCTGGGCCGTTTTCCGGCAAGATGGTCGTCAGCATGCGCGCCATCCCCGAGGCACGCGTGGGCGAGGTGCGCGACATTTCGCGCCGCTTCCCGCTGGCCCACGGCGCGCCGGTGCACGCGGGCGACCCTGCGAAAATCGGCGTCACCGATCCCGCCACCCCCGACTGGGGCGATCCCGCGCCCATCCCGGCGGGCCATGTGCCCGTTTTCTGGGCATGTGGCGTGACACCCCAGGTCGCGCTCGAGGCGGCAAGCCCGCCCATTTGCATCACCCACAAGCCCGGGCACATGCTGCCGACCGACATCCCCGAGGATGCCGAAACCCCGGTCTTGCACCCAAACGAAACCTGAAAATCACACGAAATCCAACAAGGAGAGTCAAAGATGAAACGCCTTCTCACCACCCTGGCCGCCACCACCGCCCTGGCCGCCCCCGCCCTGGCCGAGGACCTGTCGGTTGTCGGCTCCTGGTCGGGCCTGCCCCTGCACAAGGAATACGAGGCGCCGTTCTGGTCGGAAAAACTGCCCGCCGCCTCGAACGGCAATATCAACGTGTCGCTGACCACCCATAACCAGATGAACCTGGGCGTGGGCGACGTGTTCCGCCTGCTGGGCGACGGCGTCTATGACGTGGCGATGACCGTGGCCGACTATGCCGTGGCCGACGCGCCCGAGCTGGAAGGCCTGGATGTGCCGATGCTGGCCATGACCGCCGACAAGGCGCGCGCCATGGTCGACGCCGCCCGCCCGATGGTCGAAGACATCTATAACGACCGCTTCAACAGCCACGTCCTGGCCATCGCGCCCTACCCGCCGCAGGTCGTGTTCTGCAACGCCGAAGTGACCGAGCTGGCCGACCTGCAGGGCAAAAAGGTCCGCGCCTCGGGCCGCATGACCGCCAAGTTCCTCGAGGCGCTGGGCGCCGAAGGCGTCAACGTGGCCTTCTCCGAAGTGCCGGGCGCGCTGCAAAAGGGCGTCGTGGATTGCGCCGTCACCGGCGCCGGCTCGGGCTATTCCGCCGGCTGGTGGGAGGTGTCCACCCACCTGATGCCCATTCCGCTGGGCGGCTGGGACAGCGTCGTGACCGCGATCAACCTGGACAAGTGGAACAGCCTCGATGCCGAGACGCAAAACCTGATCGAAACCCAGATCAAGGCCGAGTTCGAAGAACCCGCATGGGCCACCGCGCAGGACGCGCTGGTGAACGACATCGCGTGTCTGACCGGCAATGGCGACTGCCCCTCGGGCGAGGCGCGCGACATGACCCTGGTCGAAGTCAGCGATGCGGATTTCGAAAAGGCACAAAACGTGCTGGTGAACGAAGTGCTGCCCGACTGGGCCGAACGTGCCGGCGGCGACTGGGCGCAGCGCTGGAATGACAGCGTGGGCCAGGTGGTCGGCGTGACCATCGC
>JAASTF010000130.1 GCA_021767525.1 Paracoccaceae bacterium | reverse complement strand
CCGGCCAGCGCCGCAACGGCAAAGCCGCGCGCTTCGACCTTGCGAAAGACGACAAAGGCCGCGATCACGCCGATCAGCGCCATGAACGGCGTCAGGATCGTGCCACCCCAGATCAGCCAGAAGGCCAAAAACGGGTAAAGCCCGGTGAACCACAGCATCTTGCGCGGCAGGCTGAAGAACAGCACGGGGGCCACGGCAACCCCCAGCAGGATAAAGGCCAGCAACGGCCGCCAGTACTGATCGGACGGGTATTTGAAGCCAAAGAGAAGCTGGTTCCACCGCTCGGTCAGCACCGAAAAACAGCCGCCGGTCGCGCCCTGCAGCACCTCGCGGCATTCCGACAGGCTGCTGGCGGTCCAAACCCCGTTGACGAACCAGGGCAACGATCCTGCCACCAGCTTGTAGATGAAATAGATCGCAAGGATCGTCAGCACCGTGTTCACAGGACCCGGGAACAGGTTTTCCCGCATCCATTTGACAACACCCGTTTCCGAGGTGGGCGGCGCCTGTTCGGGCAACATCGTGTCGCGCACGAAAGCCACCGATTCTGCGTGCGTATCGCTCATGCTTTGCGCTCCTTTGGACCGACCATCTTAGCGCTCCTTCAGCTTTACGGCGTTGTTATAGGCGTTCATCACCGCCGAAATCGTCAGGCTGATCGTCAGGTAGAACAGCATCAGCAGCAGCACGCACTCGATGGCGCGGCCGGTCTGGTTCAAGGTGATGCCGCCCAGGGTGCCGGTCAGATCCATGTAACCCACCGCGATCGCAAGCGAGCTGTTCTTGGTCAGGTTCAGGTATTGCGAAATCACCGGCGGGATGATGACCCGCAGGGCCTGCGGCAGGATCACAAGGTTCATGATGCGACGCGGACGCAGGCCCAGGCTGGCGGCGGCCTCGGCCTGGCCCTTGCTGATGGCCAGGATGCCGGCGCGCACGTTTTCCGCGATGAAGGCGGCGGTGTAGATCGACAGCGCCAGCCACAGCGCCACGAAAGACCCAAGGATGGTCATCCCGCCTTGCAGGTTGAACCGATTGGCCAGCGGGTCGGGCAGGTCCAGCGTGATCGGCTGCCCCAGCGCGAAAAACGCCAGCAGCGTCGGCACGATCAGGATCGCCAGCGATGGCCACCCCATCGGCAGCAGCTTGCCGGTATCGTAAAGCAACTTGGTGGCATAGCGGCGATACAGGAACACGCCGACAACCGAGGCGATAAAGATGCCCAGCACCACCCAGCCCGCCGGTTCAAACATCGGCGCGGGGATGTAGACGCCCCGGTTGGTAAAGGCGAACATGCCCAGGAACAGGTTTATGTCAGGGTCTTCGCCAAGGTAGGATCGGGCCGAGGGCATCACCGCGGTCATCACGAAATAGATAATCAGGATCCAGATCAGCACCGGCACGTTGCGGAAGATCTCGACATAGACCGACATGATCTTGCGGATCAGCCAGTTGGGCGACAGGCGCAGCACGCCGACGATAACCCCGATGATGGTCGCCAGGATACAGCCCAGGATGGCCACCAGCAACGTGTTCAGAACCCCGACGATCGATGCGCGCAGATGCGTGGCCTGGCTGTTATAGTCGATCAGGGTCTGGTTGATGTCATAGCCGGCCGGCTCTCCCAGAAAGCCGAACGAGATGTTCAGACCGGCCTCGGCCAGGTTCTGCAGCAGGTTGCTAAGCAAATACCCGAACAGCGCGAAAAGCGCGATCAGGGCAACGATCTGGAAAGTGTAGGATCGGTAGCGGGTGTCATTGATCAGCTGCGACAGCCGGAATGTCTCGGCTGGCGGATCGGAATACGTCGCCATAACTGTTTTCCCTGGCCTGTCCGCCTTGGTCCTGCCCGCGCGGTGTTCCGCGTCTTTTCGTAACGGCAGGGACGGAACGTATGGTTATTTGCGGATAGAAAGGCAAAAGGGCGCGGCAGAACCGCGCCCTTTCGTAAGACAGATTACCGGAACGGGGGGCTGTACATCAGGCCACCGTCGGTCCACTGGGCATTCAGCCCGCGTGCCAGACCGATCGGGGTGTTTT
This sequence comes from Paracoccaceae bacterium, assembly GCA_021767525.1. Classification (GTDB taxonomy): domain Bacteria; phylum Pseudomonadota; class Alphaproteobacteria; order Rhodobacterales; family Rhodobacteraceae; genus Lutimaribacter. Next base: position 6,405 of record JAASTF010000130.1, on the reverse strand, counting down.
CGCCGATGTGCTTTTCGAACAGCTCACCGTAGTTGCCACCCGCCTTGATCGCGCGCATGGCCCAATCGGCATCCAGGCCCAGCATCTCACCCAGGGTGCCCGCGGTGCCCAGCATACGGTTGATTTCCGGGTTGTTGGTGCCCTTGCTAAGCTCGTCGATATTGGCCGAGGTCACGCCCAGCTCTTCGGCGGCGATCAGCGCGTTCAGCGTCCAGCGCACCACGTCGCCCCACTCGTTGTCGCCGTGACGGACCAGCGGGCCCAGCGGCTCTTTCGAGATGATTTCGGGCAGGATCACGTGATCGCCGGGGTTTTCGAACGCGGCACGCGTGGCGGCCAGGCCCGAAGCATCGGTGGTGTACACGTCACATGCGCCTTCCAGGTACAGCGGCTGCGCCTCGGCGTTGGTTTCGATCGGCACCGGTTCGTAGCTGATGTTGTTGACGCGGAAGAAATCCGCCAGGTTCAGCTCGGTGGTGGTGCCGGTCTGGATGCAGACGGTCGCGCCGTCCAGTTCCTTGGCCGAGCTTACGCCCAGCGCCTTGGGCACCATGAAGCCCTGACCGTCATAGTAGTTGATGCCGGTGAATTCGAACTTCAGGTCGACATCGCGCGAGAAGGTCCAGGTGGTGTTGCGGGCCAGCATGTCGATCTCGCCCGAGGCCAGCGCGGTAAAGCGGGTCTTGCCGGTGGTCGGCACGAATTCCACGGCCGTCGGATCGCCCAGAACAGCGGCGGCCACTGCGCGGCACACGCCCACGTCGAACCCTTCCCAGTTGCCGTTGGCGTCGGGGGCGGCAAAGCCCACCAGGCCGGTTGTCACGCCGCAGTTAAGCTTGCCACGCGCCTTCACGTCGTCCAGCGTCGCAGCCGCCGCTGCGCCGGCCGTCAAGCCAGCAACCGTCAGCGCGCCAAGAAATACGGATTTTTTCATCTTTACCTCTTCCTGATTGTCCGCCCGTTTAGCAAAGCGGTTCATACGGCCCGCTTGTTTTCAGGCCGCAGACGAAACTGTTAGAGGGCTCTCCCCCTTGTCAGCGGCCCGAGTTTGGAAGGATTCACCGCCAAAGGTCAAGTCAACTGTCGGAATAAATCCCACGCGAAAATGGCTTCCCTAGGGGCATTTTGGCAACGGCGCCCCCTCAGGCAGCACCGGACAGGTCGAAAAAACGCTTGGCGTGCAAAAACGCCGCACGCTTGATCGCGCGTTGTTCGGCGGCTTCTTCGTCGACACCCCATTGTTCGGCCTGCCATGTTTCGTCGATCAGCGACAGATCATAAGCCTGATCCGCATTCAGGCGGTCGCGCGCCACGGCAAAGCCCAGGATCAGCGACCCCGAAAGGCTCACCAGATCGTGAAAGGCGGTCAGCTGGAATGCCCCAAATTTGTGCACTTCGGCACGCAGTCGGGAAATCGCCTCGTCCGGCTGGGCCACATGCATCACGCCATCGGCCACGGTCAAGCGCGCGCCCAGCTCTGCGTCAGCCCAATCCAGCATCGGATCCCAACCCGCCACCTGCCGCGCCACCAGCTCGTCGGGGCTGTCGGCGCGATAGCACAGCAGATCGCTGTCGCCGTAATCCGCGATCATGTCGGCCACCTCGGCATGTTGCACGCGCACCTTGTCGATGGCCGCGTTGGCCGAGCGGGTGAAGGGCATGGTCGTTGGCTTGACCTCGTCCTCTTGCGCGTCCCATTCGGTGGCGATCTGCGCGGCCATGTCGCGCGTGGGCACGACCAGGGCCGCCTTGGCGGGCGTGCGCACCTGTCGCCCGTCCAGATGCACGGTATAGCCGCCTTCGGCCTCGGTGACCTGCGCCTCTTTCCAGAACCTTTTGGCTTTCCACCCGCTCATGCGTTCATACCCCAAATATCCTCCAGCGCGTCGGGCAGCGCCTCGAAGGCGTCGATCACCCGTGCGGCGTGTTGCTCGAGTTGCTGGACAGGATGATAGCCCCAGCCGACGCCAATGCCATGCGCACCGGCGGCCCGCGCCATCTCCATGTCGAACACGGTATCCCCGATCACCACCGTATCGCGCGGCCCGACACCGGTTTCCGCCATCGCGGTCAGCACCATCGACGGGTGCGGTTTCGACGGGTGATGGTCGGCCACCTGCTCGGTCACGAACCGGCCGCGCAGCCCGTGGCTGTCGAACAGCGCATCAAGGCCACGCCGCGATTTGCCCGTCGCCAAGCCCAGCAGGTAGGTGTCGCGTCCACCCAACGCCTCCAATGCCTCAAGCGCACCGGGATAGAGCGGGGATGACCCCGCCCCCTTGGCCGCCCGCAGATCGGCGTAACTGTCCTTGTAGGCCTCGACCATGCGGGCCTGCACATCGACACCCGCCCCGGGCGCAAGCCGCGCCATCGCCACGGGCAGCGACAGCCCGACGATGCCCAGCACCGCATCACGGTCGGGCACGGGCAGGCCAACCGCATCGAACGCCGCCGCCATCGAGGCCACGATATCGCCCTGGCTGTCGACCAGCGTGCCATCCACATCGAACAGGATCAGGCGCAGGTCTGCGCTCATCTCAGCGCCTCGAACGGGTCTTCGGCGGCGATATCCTCGGCCCAGCCCAGCGTGTCCCAGCTGTCTTTCATATGCGGCGGCAGGGGGGCGGTGATGGTGATCTCTTGCCGCGTGTCGGGATGCTCGAACCGCATCATCCGCGCGTGCAGGTGCAGCTTTTTCGAGATGATCCCGCCCAGCTGTGCGCCCCAGCCATCGCCAAGGTTTTCCTGCCCCGACCCACCGTATTTGCCATCTCCGATGATCGGGTGGCCGATTTCGGCCATATGCGCGCGCAGCTGGTGGGTGCGGCCGGTGATCGGCTCCAACGCCACCCAGGACGCGCGGCTGGCGACACGGTAAAGCGTGGCATAAAGCGTATGCGCGCGCTTCGCGCCCGGTGTCTTGTTCATCTCGCGCGGGTGCACGCACAGCATCTTTTCACCCTCGCCACCCTTGCCATGCCCCTTGGCCTTGACCAGGCCATAGCGGATTTCGCCCAGGTACGGCGTGGGCACACCGGCCACCAGCGCCCAGTAAATCTTGCGCGTTTCCTTGTGCCGCATCGCCGCCGTCAGCGCCTGCGCCGCCGCGCGGGTGCGGGCCAGCAGCAGAACGCCCGATGTGTCCTTGTCCAACCGGTGCACCAATCGCGGCTTTTCGTCGGCGTCGAATTGCAGCGCCTCGGCCATGCCGTCCACGTGGCGCGTCTGTTTGCTGCCGCCTTGGGTGGGCAGGCCCGCGGGCTTGTTCAGGGCGATGATCGCGTCATCCATGTAGATCACGCAATCGCGGATCATCTTGGCATCCGCCGGCGAAACGCGCGATTTCGGCGCCGGCGCGGGTTTGCTGCCCTGGTCGGGCAGCGGCGGGATGCGCACCTGCTGGCCCGCCTGCACGCGGGTGTTGGCCTTGACCCGGCCGCCATCTACGCGCAACTCGCCCTTGCGGCACATCTTTTCGACCATGCCCTGGGTCAGCTGCGGGAAATGGCGTTTCAGCCAGCGATCCAGACGCTGATCGGCATCGTCCGCCGCCACTGTCACGTTCTGCACACCGCTCATTGCACCACCCCGCGCGTCAGCACCATTGCAAGCCCGATCGCCCCCAGCGACAGGATGACCGAGGCCGCCACGTAAAACGCGGCCCACATCGTCTGGCCGCGTTCCAGCATCGCCACGGTATCCAGCGAAAAGGCCGAAAAGGTCGTGAACCCGCCCAGAACGCCGGTCATCAGGAACGGCGCCATGCGCGTGGCATCCTTATGCGCCAGCACGACCACCAACACCCCCATCAGAAACGAGCCCACCACATTCACCGCCAGCGTCCCCCAGGGAAAACCCGGCCCCATCAGGCGCATGGTCACCACCCCGGTCAAATACCGGGCCGAGGCGCCGATTGCGCCGCCGATGGCCACCTGGAACAGTGTCTGGATCATGGGCGCCTATTGTGCGCAGAGCGGCCAAGAGTCAAGCCCGGCGGGCCTATCCGCCCCGCTTGGCACGCAGGTTGGCGAACCAGTCGAGACGCTTTTTCAGCTCGCGTTCGAACCCGCGTTCGACCGGCTGATAGAAGACCGGCCGCTTCATCCCGTCGGGGAAATAGTTCTGGCCCGAAAACCCGTCCTCGGCATCGTGGTCATAGGCATAGCCCGAGCCATACCCCTCGTCCTTCATCAGCTGGGTGGGCGCGTTCAGGATGTGTTTGGGCGGTGGCGCGCTGCCCGAGGATTTGGCCGCCCGCCGCGCGGCCTTGTAGGCGGCGTAGCCCGCGTTCGACTTGGGCGCCAGCGCCAGGTAAGTCACCGCCTGCGCGAGCGCCAGCTCGCCCTCGGGGCTGCCCAGCCGTTCGAAGGTTTCCCAGGCGTGCAGGCAGATCGTTTGGGCATGGGCATCGGCCAGACCGATATCTTCAACCGCCATGCGGGTGATGCGGCGGGCCAGGTAACGCGGGTCTTCGCCGCCCTCCAGCATGCGCGCGAACCAGTATAGGGCCGCGTCCGGATCGGACCCGCGCACCGATTTGTGCAGCGCCGAGATCAGGTTGTAATGCTCGTCGCCAGACTTGTCGTATTTCGCCGCGCGGCGCATCAAGCGGGTGGTCAACTGGTCAACCGTCAGCTTGCCGTCGACCTTCCAGGCGGCGACCTGCTCCACCAGGTTCAGCAGCGCCCGGCCATCGCCATCGGCCATCTCCAGCAGCGCCTCGCGCGCGGGGCCATCCAGCGGCAGGGCCTTGTCCAGTTCGCGCTCGGCCCGCTGGGCCAGCAATTCCAGGTCGGCCAGTTCCAGCCGTTTCAGAACCAGAACCTGCGCGCGGGACAAAAGCGCGGCGTTCAATTCGAAACTGGGGTTCTCGGTCGTCGCGCCCACCAGCAGGATGGTCCCATCCTCCATGTAAGGCAGGAACCCGTCTTGCTGCGCCTTGTTGAAGCGGTGGATTTCATCGACGAACAGCAGCGTGCCCTGCCCGTTCGCGTGGCGGTGCTTGGCGGCCTCGAACACCTTTTTCAGATCGGCGACGCCGGTGAAAATCGCACTGATCTGCACGAAATGCAGATCGGTTTCGCGGGCCAGCAGGCGGGCGATGGTGGTCTTGCCCACGCCGGGCGGCCCCCAGAATACGATCGACGACAGCGCGCCCGAGGCCAGCATCACACCCAAGGGCGCATCCGGGCCCAGCACCTGATCCTGCCCGATCACATCGTCCAGCGCCTGCGGGCGCAGCCGGTCGGCCAGCGGCCGGGGGCCCTTGGCGCCGCTGCCCTTATCGGGTTCGGGGACGGTGTCGAACAGATCGCTCATGTCACAGCCGCGCGCGCATGACGACGCGTTGCAGCCCGCGCTGCACCTCGATGGAAATCGCGCGCATATCTGCGGAAAGCGCACGGTTTGCATCGGCCGTGGTGGTGATGTCGGCGCCGTTGATGCCGCGGATGATGTCGCCCGGCCGCAGACCCACGCGGGCGCCAAAGCGGCCCGGGTCGTCGACCAACACGCCTTCGGCCGTCAGCGGCAGGCCGTAATCGGCAATCACCGCCGGGTTCAGATTGCTGACCACCAGCCCCGGCAGCACCGTCTGGCGGCCCATCTCGCGCTGGTCGCGGGGCGGGTCGTCGGGGGCCGCGATCATTGCGACGGCAACGGTTTCCTGATCCCCGTCGCGCAGGCGCGTCACATCGGCCTGGCTGCCCAGCCCCGCCACGGCCATGCGGAACACCATTTCAGGGGCCGAGTTCACCGGCTCGCCATCCACCGCCGTCACGATATCGCCTGGCTGGAACCCGGCCGCGCGAAACGGGCTGGCGGGGTGCAGCGCGGAAATCACGATGCCCTCGGGTGTTTGCAGGCCAAGCGAGGCCGCGATATCGGCATCGACCGGCTGCCCGCTGATACCGGCCCAGGGCTTTTCGAACCGGTCCGCACCCGCCTGGGCCTGGCGCACGAACTCGGCCACAAGGTTTGCAGGTATGGCAAAGCCGATCCCGTTCGACCCGCCCGAGCGCGTCAGGATCGAGGTGTTCACCCCGATCAGCCGCCCCGCCACGTCAATCAGCGCACCGCCCGAATTGCCCGGGTTGATCGCGGCATCGGTCTGGATGAAATAGCCGCGGGCATTGCCGCGCGCCCCGCCCGAGCGCGCCAGCCCCGACACGATGCCGCTGCTGACCGTCTGGCCCACGCCGAACGGGTTGCCGATGGCCAGCACCAGCTCGCCCACCTCGACGCTGTCGCTGTCGCGCAAGGCCAGGGTCGGCAGGTTTTCGGCGTCGTCCAGTTTCAGGATCGCAAGGTCGGCCTCTTCATCGCCCAGGATCACCCGCGCGCGGTATTCGCGCCGGTCGGACAGCACCACGCGAATATCGGTCGCCTGCCCCACCACGTGAAAAT
>JAASTF010000129.1 GCA_021767525.1 Paracoccaceae bacterium | reverse complement strand
CAAAGGGCACTTGATAGCCGGGGATCGCCAGCCCTTTCAGGATCGCGCGCCGGATCATCCGTTTCGTCTGTTCGTCGAGATAGGCGAAATTGTATTCAGGCGACTGTGTCACAAGGCTGTCTCACTGCTGTGGTTACTGCCGGGCAAGGAACCGCTGTCCAAACATCTGGGGGTCACATGGGCGCGTTGATACTTGAAGGGGCGATGGTCATCGGCGCCGCGCTGCTTGGCTGGATGATGATCGAACCTATCCTGTCTCGTATCCTTCCAAAGCTGGAACGGGTCTTGCCCAGTGATCTCGTCGGGCCGGGTGGCTGGCTTGCTGACACAACCGGCCAAAACGGAATTTTCGACCTGCCGATGCGACGCAAAGGTGAATGATGTCGCGCAGGTCATTCCGCGGCCTCTTGGGCAAGGCTGGCTTCGGCCTCGCGCCGTAGTTTGCGAACAAGCTCGAGCTCGGATTGAAAATCCACGTAATGCGGCAGCTTTATGTGTTCCAGGAACCCGGTCGCCTGGATGTTGTCGGCGTGATACAGCACGAATTCGGCATCTTGCGCCGGTGCGCCCTGATTATCCTCGCCCAGCTCTTCCCAGCGCAACGCGCGGTCGACCAGCGCCATGGAAATCGCCTTTCGCTCGGTCTGTCCAAAGACCAATCCGTAGCCGCGCGTAAACTGGGGCGGTTCGGTTTTCGAGCCCTTGAACTGGTTGACCGTTTCGCATTCGGTCAGGGTGACCTCGCCGATCTCGATGGCGAAACCAAGCTCGGGGATTTCCATTTCCACCGGGACGGCTCCGATGCGAAGCTCGCCCACGAAGGCGTGGTTGCGGGCATACCCGCGCTGCGTGGAATAGGCCATCGACAGGGTAAATCCCTCGTCTGCGCGAGTCAGCGCCTGCAGGCGCAGGGCGCGGTCGGCGGGCATTTCCAGCGGCTCGCGCGTCAGGTCCGGCGGTGGCGTGTCATCATGCGGGGCCTCTTCGATCAACCCTTCACGGTTCAGGAACTCGGTGACATGGGGCACCAACCCTTGTGTGGCGTCACGTTCGGGCGCTTGGGGCGTCTCGCCTTCGGCGGCCAGTTTGAAATCCAGCAGGCGATGCGTGTAGTCGAAGGTTGGCCCCAGAACCTGCCCGCCCGGCAGATCCTTGAACGTGGCCGAGATACGCCGGTCGCACGCCATGGCGCCCGTATCGACGGGCCGTGAGGCACCGAACCGGGGCAGCGTGGTGCGATAGGCGCGGATCAGGAAAATCGCCTCGATCAGGTCGCCCCGCGCCTGCTTGATTGCCAGCGCGGCAAGGTCGGGATCGTAAAGCGAGCCTTCGGCCATGACGCGGTTGACCGCAAGGCTCAGCTGTTCGCGGATCTGGGCGATGGACAGTTCGGTGAACGACGTATCGCCCCGGCGTTCCTCGGCCAGCCAGGCATGCGCGTTGTTGATCGCGCGTTCGCCCCCTTTGACAGCAACATACATCAGCGCACCCGTGTCGATCGGGGCAGGGCCGCGATGCGATCCCCACACGTGAAAAGAAAATCCAAGCCCAGCGGAAATTGCGCCGCATTGTCCTGAAAGATTGCGAGATCGGGCAGAGACAGTTGCGCCGTGCCCTTAATGCCCGGGCCGCTGAGCGCGGCGCCCGCCGCATCAAGCGCTGGCATTTCGACGATCAGCGTGGCCGACCGGTCAGGGTAGTCCGCGGTGCCCTTGGGATAGGACGACAATGGCAGCAACGCGTCCCACGCACCGATTGCGAAAAGGCAATGTGAAGGGCCCGCGATCGGTGCGCCCGTGTGAAAGGCCAGCCATGCGTGCACGTCATCGCAATCGGCCTGGCCCGCCAGATAGACCGGCGTTTCGCCATCGCACAATGTCAACAACGCCGTGCCTGCAGCTGCGGAAAGCGGTGCGGGCGGCACGGCGCCTGCAATGGTCTGGAGCGTTCCCGGGCGTGCCATGGCCTCCATGATGCCGCGAAAGGCGCCGGCGGCCTGTGCAGCCGGGTTGTCAAATCCGCCTGTCAGTGCATGTGCCTGCATCAGTCTTCTCCCCGAACCATGGTAAAGAAATCCACCTTGGTCGCGGCGGCCTTGGCGGCGCGAGCGGATTTATGGGCTGTGGCCTCGGCCTCCAGAGGGGCCAGCACCTTGGCGCGCAGATCGGCTGCGGCATCCGTTTGCATCAAAGCATCCACCAACGCAGCTGCTTCGGCATCCGCCTTGCGCCGGCCCTGAACATAGGCGTGGCCGGTTTCGCCACTTTCCAGCATCAGGGCGCACCGCGTGACGGTCATCTCACCCAGGTTGAAGGGCGCGCCGGTGCCGCCGGCGCGGCCGCGCACCATCACGCTGCCCACCTCGGGCGCCCGTAGCCATGTAAAGGCGGGGCGCGCCGCTATCGCCCCGTCCAACAACGTGGGGACGCGGCCATCTGCGGACTTCGCCATAAGGCCCATCCAGGCGCGGCGCGGTTCGGTGCTGTCGGTTGCGTCTTTCATCTCGACAACTTTCAGGGTTTCTATACAACTAGACACATCATACCAGATTCCCCTGGGTGGCACAGTGGAGATTTGTGAATTTTGGATGACAGGGCTGACATCTCACGCGGACGCACGCCGATTTGGAAATCCATCGCCGCGACGCTGCGCACGGATATCGCCGACGGTCGTTATGCGCCGGGCGACAAGCTGCCGACCGAGGCGCAGCTGGCCGGGCGCTTTGGCGTGAACCGGCACACCGTCCGCCATGCCATATCGCATCTTGTCGAAGAAGGGCTGGTGCGCACCCGGCGCGGGGCAGGGGCGTTCGTTGCCGCGGCGCCAACCGATTATCCCATCGGCACGCGTGTGCGTTTTCATGAAAACGTGCTTGCAGCGGGGCGCAGGCCGGAAAAACGCGTGCTGAGCATCGAGTGCCGCACGGCCACCCCTGGTGAGGCGCAAGCGCTGCGAATTTCCAAAGGTAGCCCGGTCTGCGCCTATCACGGCTTGTCGCTTGCCGATGGCGCGCCCATTGCCGTATTCGAAAGCGTTTTCCCGACGGACCGCGTGCCGGGCATCGATCGTCACCTGGCAGACACCAGCAGCGTGACCAAGGCGCTGGCCCTGTCTGGCGTGCCCGATTACACCCGCGCCTCGACCCGGCTTACCGCCGTGCTGGCCGACGCGACGCAAGCTCTGCATTTGCATGTGAAAGAAGGTGATCCGTTGTTGCGCTCAACCGGCGTGAACGTCGACAATGATGGACAGCCGGTCGAGTACGGACGCACCTGGTTTGCCGGTGATCGGGTTACCCTGACATTCGAGCATTGATCAAAAGGTGGGCGCGCTTTGTCATCTGTGCGAGGCTTGCCACGGTGCGGTGCACCATGCCCGGCCCCCGTCGTGCCAGAACTCGTAAAAAACGCAAGTCTTGTTGAATTGCTGCACCAAAACGATCGAGCAGACGCAAGTGGCCCCGACCACCAGCACCGCTGTTTGCGCCGATAAGCGTGGATTTGCCCCCCGCCGCCATCGCCAACACAGAAATGACGCAACAAATGGCGTGTAAGCCAGCATCAGCACCAGAATTGCCGAGCGCGTCGGGGCGGTCCAGAATTGTAATGGATGCGGGTTAAGGCGCTGATAGAGCAGCAAAACCGTCATCAATGCGAACACGATGATCCAGAAAGCGAAGGCTGTTTTGCTATAAGGAAAGGCGGGCAACGCCGCCAATGCCCAAATGCAAGCGATGACGAGCGGCACCATGATCAAGATGGCTATTGGATTGATTATGGGCATACCCGTGATGTGACGCCTGGCTGATCCTTAAAGGCGATATCATGCATGGATGGCTACGCCAACAGGCGCGGCGAAGGATGAATTGCTTGGGGTCAGCCCCCATAGCGTTCAAGAAAATCTTCGGCGTCCAGCCTGCGGAAATCCTCCAACGCCATGCGCAGCGCGTCGTGTGGCCAATCCCACCATGCCAGTGCGATCAGGCGCTCGGCGATTTCCGGTGGCTGGCGATCGCGCAGCTTGCGGGCGGGGTTGCCCGCAACGATGGTGTAGGGGGCCACGTCCTTGGTCACTATGGCACCAGAGGCGACAACCGCGCCGTGGCCCAAAGTGACTTCCGGTTTGATCATCGCCGCGTGGCCGATCCAGGTGTCATGCCCGATCGTTGCGCGGCGGCTTTGGCGGTGCGCGAAAAAGCCCGCATCTTTTTCGGCGTCGTCCCAATAATCGTCCGAGCGATAAAGAAAGTGATGGCAGGCGGCGGTGTGCAGGGGGTGATCCGTTGCGCCGATGCGCACGAAACTGGCGATATTCGCGAATTTCCCGACATCCGCGTTGGCGATATCGGCATAGCGGTCGCAATAGCTGTAATCGCCGATCCGGCTGTGAGCGACCCGACTGCCCGCGCCGATCTCGACATAGGCCCCGAAGGCGCTGTCAGTGATCGTGCAGCCATCGTGGACGAATGGCTTGTCAGCTGTCAGGCGGGCCATCAGTCTTTCCGCCCGATCAACTTGGCGCGCAGCCAGCCCGAGACGCTGTCCATCACCATCACCATGCAGACGATCAGGATGATGTAATAGGCGACCTCTTCCCAATCCTTCTGGGTCTGAATGGCCTGCGTCAGCATCAGCCCGATGCCGCCACCCGTGATCGCACCGATGATCGTGGCGGACCGCGTGTTGGATTCCAGGAAATAAAGGATTTGCGCCAGCAACACCGGTACGACCTGGGGAATCACGCCAAATCGGTAGCGTTGCAGCGGTTTGGCCCCGGTCGAGCCGACGCCCTCGATTTGCTTCTGATCCACGTTTTCCAGCGCTTCCGAGAAAATCTTGCCAAAGGTGCCGGTGTCGGTGATCAAGATAGCGAGCGTGCCGGTCAAAGGCCCGGGCCCGAACGCGCGGGCCAGAACGACCGTCCAGATCAGAGCATCTACGCCGCGCACGAAATCGAACAGGCGGCGGGTAACCGCGCGGATCACCATGAGCGGCGCAAAGCGCTTGGCCGCCATGAAGGACAGCGGCAGCGCAATCATTGCCGCGCCCATGGTTCCAAGGAACGCCATCAAGATTGTCTCGCCAATCGCCCAAGCCACGTCCTTGTGCCGCCACATCGCGTTGTTCCACCAGTCCGAGATGGCACCTGCTATGTTGCTGCGCGCAGGGTCGATGCGGTCACCCAACAGAATCTCGCCCAGACCGTGGCCGTGATAGGGGCTGTCGAAGGTGAACCAGAACAACTCCCACCCGGGAAAGTAATTGAACACCTCGGTCTTTGATCCGGTGATCGTAATGCGCCCCTCGGGGGTGGTGATCGCCACGCGGCGGTTCGACGCGTTGATCCAGTCTGGCGTTTCGCGCGGCAGGTTTGTCGTGATCCGGCGTCCTTCGGCCTGCGCTTCGATCAGGCCAAAGCCGGGAACGTCGACCTCGGTGCGTCGGTCGGAAAGCAGCCGCACAATGGTGTCCCCACCCAGATCGATGGTGATGATCTCGTCGCCTGTCACCCAGTCGGGGCGCTGGCCGTCCGGGTAGGCGCCCTTGCGTTCGCCCTCAACGGCGTATTCCATTTCACCGCTGCGATTGTCGCGTGTGACATGGGTTTTGTAGGACCAACTGTCCGAGGCCAATGTAACCGCGTTGTCCCAGTTCGCGCGCTTGGCCAGCCCGACGATGTCGAACGCAAAGAAGATATAGACGAAATAGGCCAAGAGGATCGCCGGTATCGCGAAAGCAAACAGCCGCTTGCGCGCGAAAAGCGTGTCGGCTTGCGCTTTGGTCAGGCTCAGGTCAATGGCGGTCATGCGGCGTGCCCCTCGGTCAGGCGGTTGCGATAGCGGCTGGAAAGCTGGTCGAAGAACACGATCGTCCCGAAGAGCAGCACAAAGATCGCGGCGGCTTCGTCGAACCGTCCGGGGCCCCAGGCCATCGCGTTGCGCAGCTCGTAGCCAAGTCCGCCCGCGCCCACAAAGCCCAGGATGGCCGAGGCGCGGATGTTGATCTCGAACCGCAATAGCGCGTAGCTCAGGTAATTGGGGGCGACTTGCGGCAGCACGCCCAGCCACATCCGTTGCGACCATGTGGCCCCCGTCGATGCCAGCCCTTCGACCGGTTTGAGATCGGCGTTCTCGGCCACTTCGGAAAACATCTTACCAAGCGCGCCAGCCGTATGAATGGCGATGGCGATCATCGCTGGCACCGGCCCGCCACCCAGCACGAAAATCAGAACCAGAGCGATTACGATTTCCGGCACGGCGCGCATGATGTCCATCAGGCGGCGAAAGAGTGCGATCAGGCGAGGCCAACGGGCCAAGCCGCGCGTGGATAGCAGCGAAAGGACCAGCCCGATGGCGGCGCCCAACAGCGTCGAGACGGCCGCGATATTGATCGTTTCGATCAGCGCCGGAAAAAATTTGACAATAAGTGCAGGCAGGTCGGCGCGCTTTTCCCAGGCCTCGGCCAGCACTTCGGCGGGGTAGTCACCGATCTGGTGCAGGCCCTCCCAAAAACCGCCGGCGTTGCGGTCGTCGGCCACCACGAAGCCGGAAACCATAAGCAGCACAAAGATCATCAGCGTCAGCCCACCATAAAGGCGACGGCGCTGCATCTGGGCCACGTAGTTGGCTTGAATGCGGTCAACGGTTTGGCCGTTTTGCGTCGGACCCATGGTCGCGTCTGTCATCTGCTGCCCCGAAACTGAAATCGGCAGCCCGTGCTTCGGGCTGCCGGAAGATTGCGTGGTTGGCTTAGCCGCCGATCTTGGCTTTGCGGGCCTCGATCACCGAAAGATAGGTGTCGTGATCGACTGGCTGAAAACCAAGGGTTTCGCCGGCGGCCACACCATAGGCGCAGTCCTGGTCACGCTCGTGCAGGCCGTCGACCAAGGCCGTCATCTTGGCTTTCACATCTTGGGGCAGCGCCTTGCGCAGAACGACCGGGCCTTCGGGGATGACCTTGGATTTCCAGATCTGGACCAGCTCGTTCATGTCGACCAGACCGGCATCGACGGCATTGCGCAACGCGCCCGAGTTATAGCCATCTTCCCAGTTGCCTTGGCCGTCGGCCCAGGTCACGCCACCGTCGATGTCGCCGTTGTAGACGGCGACGATGGTCTGCTCGTGACCGCCGGTGAATTTTACCTCACCGAAATAGTCGCCCGATTCCATGCTGGCACCGGTTTCGGCCGGAATCTCGATCGACGGGATCAGGTAGCCCGAGGTCGAGTTCGGATCGCCAAAGCCGAACACCTTGCCCTGCATGTCCTGCAACGAGGTGATGCCGCTGTCCTTGCGGGCAAAGCCGATCGAATGATAGCCGATCGAGCCGTCCATGTTGACCTTGACCAACACCGGCTCGACGGCCTCGGGGTCTTGCAGGTAGGTCGCGGCATAGCCCGACGCGCCCAGCCAGGCCATGTCGATGGTGCCGCCCAGCAGGCCTTGTATCACGCCGTTGTAATCCGCGGGGGCAAACAGCTTGACCTCGACGCCCAGTTCTTCGGCGGCATAGTCCTGCAAGCAGGAATAGCTGTTCATGCGGTCCTGGGCGTTCTCGCCACCCAGGATGCCAATGCGGAATTCGGTGATCTCTTGTGCCTGAGCCGTGCCTACGATAGCGGTTGTGGCCAGCGCCAATGCAATTGTCTTTTTCATCAGTCTCTCCATTGGGTTTTGATGAAAGGGAGTGGGCCCGCCGCAAGGCGGGATGGGAACTGGCTCAGACAAGGGCTTCGGCCTTGGCCGTCTCAAGCGTTTCTCTGTCCAGTGTTTCGATGGCGGTGGATGTGGCGGCCTCGGAAAAACCTGCACCGGCGCCATAGATGTCGCGCGCGACGCCCGCGGTCAGTTGCTCGAGCGTGCCGTCGAACACGATGCGCCCGTCCCGCATGCCGATGACCCGGTCGCAATAGCGGCGCGCGGTGTCCAGCGTGTGCAGGTTGGCGATTACCATGCGCCCGTCTTCTTCGTGAATGCGCCGCAGCGCGTCCATCACGATCTGGGCGTTCATTGGATCGAGCGAGGCGATGGGTTCATCCGCCAGGATGATTTTGGGATTCTGCATCAGGGCGCGGGCGATGGCCACGCGCTGCTGCTGGCCACCCGACAAGGCCTCGGCGCGTTTCGGGGCCTGTTCGGCAATTCCAAGACGGTCGAGGATTTCGATGGCGCGGTGGATGTCAGCCTGCGGATAGAGGTTGAACATCGTCGCAAAGGTCGAGCGTTTGTTCAGCGTGCCGTGCAACACGTTCGACACAACATCCATGCGGGCCACAAGGTTGAACTGCTGAAAGATCATCGCACAGCGCGATTGCCAGTCGCGTCTGGCTGCCCCTTTCAGCGCGGTGATTTCCTGACCCTCGAAGGTGATCGAGCCTTCGGTTGCGTCGGTCAGCCGGTTCAGCATACGCAAAAGCGTGGATTTGCCTGCGCCTGACCGCCCGATGATCCCGATCATGGTCGGTTT
>JAASTF010000128.1 GCA_021767525.1 Paracoccaceae bacterium | reverse complement strand
GGCTTGCGGGGCTGGTGCTGGCGGTTGTGTGGGCGGGCCTGGCCCAGGCGCAATCGCTGTGGGTCGAGGTGGACCTGTCCGAGCAGCGCATGACCGTGACCGAGGGGCAGGAGCCGCTATACGAGTGGCCGGTTTCCACCGCGCGGCCGGGCAAGTGCACGCCGGTGGGCACCTATACGCCTTACCTGCTGAAGCGCACGCATTATTCCACGCTTTACAACAACGCGCCTATGCCGTGGTCGGTGTTTTTCTTCGGCAATTACGCGATCCACGGGACAACCGCGGTGGATCAGCTGGGCAGCCCGGCCTCGGCCGGGTGCGTGCGGCTGGCGCCGGAAAATGCCGAGATCCTGTTCAACCGCATCCTCGAGGTCGGGAAATCGGAAACCCGTATCCTGATCCGCGAGTGATCAGCCTCCGGTTTCCTGCGCCAGCCAGTCGGCGGCCTGCGGCGTGGTTTGCACCGCCTCCCAGGTGATGACCGGCAGATCGTAGGGGTGTTCGGCGGTGACGCAGGTCACCAACTCGTCCAGCAGCGCGGCGCGGGTTTTCAGCAGCAGGATCACCTCGGGCTCTTCTTCGATGGCGCCTTGCCAGTGAAACAGGCTGTGCACCCCCGGCGTGATATTGGCGCAGGCGGCCAGCCGCGCGGTCAGGGTGGCGCGGGCGATGGTGCGGGCGCTGTCGAGGTCGGGGCAGGGGACGGAAAGGTGGATCATGGGCGCGCTTTTCGTGGCTGGGTGTGGCGGGTCAGGCGCGTTTGGCCTGGCGCCGCAGGTGCATCTTGTAAAGCGCGGGCGCGGCGATGTGGCGATAGGCGCGGTCGGCCAGCCAGTGCACGCCCGGCAGGCCGGTCAGCCACGCCAGCCAGCGCCAGCCCGGCAGACGCGCCCAAAGCAGGCGAAAGGCATCCAGCCCCTCGTGCCGCTGGCCGTTCTGTTCCACGCGAAAGGATCGCGCGGCGGTGTCGCGGTCAAGCCCCCAGTCAGGCGCGGCGTCCAGCCCGTCGATATCCAGATCGACGCCGGTTTCCTGCGCCAGCCGGTCATAGGCCGCCACCTCGCGCGAGCAGATGGGGCAGGTGTCGTTATGCAGAACGCGCAGTTGGGTCATGGGGGAAAGGATAGGGCGCGGGCGGGCCTGTCAATGGCGGCCGGCGCGCGGCGTGCTATGTTGGGGTGAAAGGAGGACGCATGGCACACAGCATCGCGAAAGAGGCCCGCGTCAGGGGCCGTGTTCAGGGGGTGGCCTTTCGCGCCTGGACCCAGGCGCAGGCGGAAAAGCTGGGCCTGAAGGGATGGGTGCGCAACAACGACGATGGCTCGGTTTCCGCGCTGTTCGTGGGGCCGAAAGCGGCGGTGGACGAGATGACCGCGCAGCTGTGGGGCGGCCCTGGTGCTGCGGCGGTCGAGGATGTGGCGGTGCACCCGGTCGAGGTGCCGGGGGATGTGCCGCAGGCGTTCGAGATCAGGCGCTGAGTGTTAAAGGCGACCTTCCGAAACAATACGAGGCTTGCAAATCAACACCGGGATGCCAAAAACTGTGTGCTCAGTATGGGTTGAGGTAGGTTTGAAATATGAGTCAGGCGGATGAGGCGCTGGTAGACGGAGAATTGCGCTTGGCGCTGTATTACACCGGCCTGCGCGACAAGATCGCCGCTTTGAACGTGGCGGTCGTTGGGTTTTCATTCACTGTTTATGACAAGATCAGCGATCTTAAACTGGAGTTTTTCTTTTTCCTTTTGGCGCTTGGCTTTTTCTCGTTCTTGGCGTCAATCCGCACCAGCATCGCCTACAATTATCACTTTCGGAATTACGAAGGGCACCTTGCCGCCTCGGTTACAACGCCGCATCGTGTGGCGGACATGTTCGATCGCAACCGGGAACTTTACAATAATGACAAGGGCATGTTCGCCATCCCCACCTTCGGCACGACCTATCTGCCGACACATTTGTTTTGGAGCGTGGCCATCGGGCTGATTTGTCCGATGGTGGCGCTGACCGTCTATCACCCCTGGTAGAATGGGCGGGTGCTAAGTCTCCAGCCGCCGGCCCCAGAGGTCATACTCGCCCGCCTCGTCCACCTCGACCCGCACGATGTCGCCCACGGCCAGACCGTCGGTGTTTTCGTCGATGAACAGGTTGCCGTCGATTTCCGGCGCGTCTGCCTTGGTGCGGCAGGTGGCGATGCCGTCGTCGTCGATATCGTCCACCAGCACGTCCATCGCCTGGCCGACCTTCGCGGCCAGCTTGGCCTCGGAAATGGCCTGGGCTTTTGCCATGAACCGTTCCCAGCGCTCTTGCTTGACCGCGTCGGGCACGTGGTCGGGCAGGGCGTTCGAGCGCGCGCCGGCGACGTTTTCGTATTGAAAGCAGCCGACGCGATCCAACTGCGCCTCGTCCAGCCAGTCGAGCAGGGTCTGGAATTCTTCCTCGGTTTCGCCCGGGTAGCCGACGATGAAGGTCGAGCGCAGGGTGATATCGGGGCAGATGCCGCGCCATTCGGCGATGCGGTCAAGCGTGCGTTCGGCCGCCGCCGGCCGGGCCATGCGGCGCAGCGTGTCGGGATGGGCGTGCTGGAACGGCACGTCGAGATACGGCAGCACCAGCCCCTCGGCCATCAGCGGGATCAGCTCGGCCACGTGGGGGTAGGGATAGACGTAATGCAGCCGCACCCAGGCGCCCAATTGGCCGAGGTCGCGGGCGAGCGAGGTAATCGGCTGTTCGGTCAGGGCGCGGCGGGTTTCACGATCCCAGTCGGTGCCATAGGCGCTGGTATCCTGGCTGATGACCAGCAGCTCGCGCACGCCGTTTTCCACCAGCTTTTCCGCCTCGCGCAGCACCGCCTTGTGCGGGCGGCTGGCGAGTTTTCCGCGCATGTCGGGGATGATGCAGAACTTGCACTTGTGATTGCAACCCTCGGAAATCTTTAGGTAACTGTAATGGCGCGGGGTCAGCTTGACGCCGCTGGCGGGCAGCAGGTCGACAAAGGGATCGGGCGCGGGCGGCACGGCGGCGTGCACGGCATCCAGCACCTGTTCGTATTGATGCGGGCCGGTGACGGCCAGCACCTTGGGATGCGCGCCGGTGATATATTCGGGCTCGGCCCCAAGGCAGCCGGTGACGATCACGCGGCCGTTTTCGGCCAGGGCCTCGCCAATCGCATCCAGGCTTTCGGCCTTGGCGCTATCCAGGAACCCGCAGGTGTTCACGATCACCGCATCGGCGCCGGTGTAATCGGGGCTGATCCCGTAGCCTTCGGCGCGCAGGCGGGTGAGGATACGCTCGCTATCCACCAGCGCCTTGGGACAGCCAAGGCTGACCATGCCGATGGTCGGCTGGCCGTTGCGGCGGGTTTCGCGGATGCGCGCGTTGGCAAGATCGGGGCGAAGGTCGGGCGGATTCTGCATGGGCGGGTGATACAGCGGCGCGCGGGAAGGGGAAAGAGGATTGCGCGCACCCGCCTCGGGCCCGGCAAGCGGATGGGGGTGACGGTTTTTCGGACGTGATGCAGCATTTGGGCGAAACACAGCAGGGCAACGATTGAAATTTTAACGAAAATTTTGCAATTTCCGGGCAAAGACGTATATACATATGCGATACGAACAAAAGACCTGAGCAGGTTTCTTATGACTGATGCATTTAAACGGGCCTGGGCCGAGGTGGTTCAGCCCATGATTTCTCGCCCCCGTCGCCTTCAGGTGGCGGCGCTGTGCTGCAAGAACACGCCCAACGGCTTGCGCGTTCTATTGATCACCTCGCGCGATACGGGGCGGTGGATCTTGCCCAAGGGCTGGCCCATCGACGGGCTGATGGCGCCCGATGCTGCCTTGCAAGAGGCGTGGGAAGAGGCCGGGGTGAAAGACGCCCGGATCGACCGCACGGCGCTGGGCAGCTATGAATACGACAAGATCCTGGAGGGCGGCGTGCCCGTCCCGGTCGAGGTGCAGGTCTACCGCGTCGAGGTGGACGATTTGGCCGATGTCTATCCGGAGGTTGACGAGCGCACGCGCCGCTGGGTCACCCCGCAAGAGGCGGCCGAGCTGGTCGACGAGGACAGCCTGAAGGATTTGCTGCGGCAAATGTAACGAATTTGTAAATTATTTGTAACGGTGCGGTTGATCCGTGCCAGACGCGCGCGTAGGGCATGGCCGGAGTTTTTTGCCCCCGGGGGATGCCGCGATGAGCACGCAGCAAAACAACGATCAGAGCTGGAAAACGCTCGACAAAGACCTAAACCGCATCGCGCATGTTGAATACGCCACGGCCTATGTTTCGCGCCCGCTGGTGGCGCCGGGCATCGCGCTGGCGTTCATCGTGCTGGCGGGGTTGAGCGCGGCGGTGTTTTTCGGGCAGCAGCCGGTCAACATGCTGGTGGTCGCGGCGGCGGTGTTCGGCGCCTACATGGCGATCAATATCGGCGCCAATGACGTGGCCAACAACATGGGGCCCGCCGTGGGCGCCAACGCCCTGACCATGGGCGGGGCCATCGTGATCGCCGCCCTGTGCGAAAGCGCGGGCGCGCTGTTGGCGGGCGGCGACGTGGTGTCGACCATATCCAAGGGCATAATCGATCCGGCGGGCGTGTCGGAGACGCGCATCTTCATCTGGGCGATGATGGCGGCGCTGATCTCGTCCGCGCTGTGGGTGAACCTGGCCACATGGGTCGGCGCGCCGGTGTCGACCACCCATTCGGTCGTGGGCGGCGTGATGGGCGCGGGTATCGCGGCGGCGGGGCTGTCGGCGGTGAACTGGCCCACGATGGGCGCGATCGCGGCCAGCTGGGTGATCTCGCCCGTGCTGGGGGGCGTGATCGCGGCGGCGTTCCTGGCGTTCATCAAGGCGCGCATCATCTATGTCGACGACAAGATTGCCGCCGCGCGCGTCTGGGTGCCGGTGCTGGTGGGCATCATGGCGGGCGTTTTCGCCACCTACCTGGCGATGAAGGGGCTGAAAAGGATCGTCAGCATCGATCTGGGCGCGGCGCTGTTGATCGGGGCGGCGGTGGGCGCGCTGAGCTATGTCATCACCGCGCCGCTGATCCGCCGCCAGTCGGAAGGGATGGAAAACCGCAACAAGTCGCTGAAGGCGCTGTTCGGCCTGCCGCTGGTCTTTTCCGCCGCCTTGCTGAGTTTCGCGCACGGGGCCAATGACGTGGCCAACGCGGTGGGGCCGCTGGCCGCCATCGTGCACGCGGCCGAGTTCGGCGATGTGCAGGCCAAGGTGTCGATCCCGCAATGGGTTATGGTGATCGGCGCGCTGGGCATTTCCTTCGGGCTGTTCCTGTTCGGGCCGAAACTGATCCGCATGGTGGGCAGCCAGATCACCAAGCTGAACCCGATGCGCGCCTATTGCGTGGCGCTGTCGGCGGCGATCACGGTGATCGTGGCCAGCTGGCTGGGCCTGCCCGTCAGCTCGACCCATATCGCGGTGGGCGGGGTGTTCGGCGTGGGCTTTTTCCGCGAATGGCACGCCGAGCGGCGGCTGCGCAACGGGTTGGCCAAGCGCCCGGAGGTGAAACGGCTGGCACCCGAAGAACGCCGTCGGCGCAAGCTGGTGCGGCGCAGTCATTTCATGACCATCGTCGCGGCCTGGGTTATCACCGTGCCGGCAGCGGCGGGCATGTCGGCGGTGATCTTCCTGTTGCTGAACACCATCGTTCTGTAAGCCCACGGGCGAAACATGGCTGGCCTGCGCGCCTTTTCGTTGCGGCGGGGCGCGGGGCTGCTATCCTGCATCTGTCCGGATTGCAGGGGTGGGTGTCATGCGTTGGATTTTCCGCATCATCGGGGTGATCGTCGTCTTTGCCATCGTGGCGGTGGTGTCGTTGTTCCTGCTGCCGGGCGACAGGATCGCGCGGATCGCGGCCAGCCAGATCGAGGCGCAGACCGGCCGCGCGGTAACCCTGTCGGGCGACACGCAGGTTAGTTTCTGGCCGGTTCTGGGCGTCGCCACCGGCAAGATGGCGATTGCCAATGCGGACTGGTCGGATGCCGGCCCGATGATGGAGGCCGACAGCCTGAAGGTGGGCGTGGACATGGCCGCGCTGTGGGGTGGCAGCATCCGCATCACCGGGCTTGAGGCGGAAAACCCCGTGATCCGCCTGGAAACCGCCGCCGACGGGCGCGCGAACTGGCAGGTGGGGGTCGAGGGGGTCAGCCCCTCGGGCGTTGACGATGCGGCGGCGAACCCGCTGGCCCTGACGCTGGACCGGGCGCTGATCACCAACGCGACCGTGCGCTATACCGATGGCGCGACGGGCGCCACCAGCACCTATGACAGCGTCGATTTCGACATGACCTGGCCCGATGCGGCGGGGGCCGCGGATTTCGTGCTGCGCCTGCGCCCGCCGGGCGGGCAGGTGGTCGAGGTGACGGCCACGGTGCAGAATTTCGCGGGCCTGTTCGACGGTGTGGCGCAGCCGATGGTGGCGCGTGCATCGCTGGGCGGTGGCAGCGTCAGCTTTGACGGGCGCGGCGGGCCGGGCCTGTTCGCGCAGGGCGCGCTGCGGGCCGATCTGCCCAACACCAGCGCGGCGCTGGCCGCCCTGGGCGTCGGCGGCGTGGACATACCGCAGGGCCTGGGCCGCGCCGTCAGCCTGCGCGCGCAGCTGGATTTCAACGGCACCGCGGCGGCGCTGGATGATCTGTCGCTGGGGCTGGATGGCAACGCGCTGTCGGGCAACGTGGCGGTGGCGCTGACGGATGTGCCGCGCATCACCGGCAGCCTGTCGGGGGGCGCGATCGACCTGACGGCGCTGGCGGCCTCGGGCGGGGACGCGCCGGCGCAGCCCGGCACCGGCTGGTCGACAGCCGCGATCGACGCCAGCGGGCTGGCCGCCTTTGACGCCGACGTGGCGCTGGCCGCGCAATCGGTGGACCTGGGCCAGTTCCAGCTGGGCCAGACCCGCGCGCGGCTGACCAATGACCGCGCCCGCGCGGTGGTGGATATCACGCGGATCGACGCCTATGGCGGGCAGATCGCGGGGGATTTCGTGATGAACAACCGCTCGGGCCTGTCGGTGGGTGGGCGGCTGCGCGCCAGCGGCGTGGACATGCAGGCGCTGCTGCGCGATGCGGCCGGGATCACCCGGTTTCGGGCCACTGGCGAGGCGCGGGTGGAGTTCCTGGGCGTGGGGCAATCGCTCGATGCGATCATGCGCTCGCTCAGCGGAAATGGCGGGTTTTCCACCGGGCCCGGCGTGATCGAGGGGATCGACCTGGACCGGCTGATGCGCGGCAACATGACCACGGGCGGCACCACAGTTTTCGACACCACCAGCGCCAGTTTCACCATCGCGGGTGGCGTGTTGCGCAACGATGACCTGTCGATGGCGCTGCCATTCGCGCGGGCGACCGGCGAGGGCCAGGTGAACCTGGGCGCGCAAACCATCGACTACACGGTAACCCCGATTTCGCTGACCGCGCGCGACGGGCGGGGTCTGTCGGTGCCGGTGCGCATTCGCGGGCCCTGGGCCGATCCCGGCATCACGATCGACCTGGAGCGCGCGGTGCGCGACAATTTCGACCAGGAGATCGAGGAAAAGAAGGACGAGGTGCGCCAGCGCGTTCAGGACCGCGTGACCGAAGAGCTGGGCGTGACCACCCAAGAGGGCCAAAGCGTCGAGGACGCGGTCAAGGACAAGGTCGAGGACGAGCTGAAGCGCGGCCTGCGCAAGCTGTTCGAGTAGGGCGTTTTGGCCCCGTCACCGGGAACGGGGCCAATCCGTCAGACGCCCAGACAGTGGCGCATGATCGCCTTTTGCGCGTGCAGGCGGTTTTCGGCCTCGTCGAAGATCACCGAATGTGGGCCGTCCATCACCTCGGACGTGGCCTCGTCATCGCGGTGTGCGGGCAGGCAATGCATGAACAGAGCGTCGGGCTTGGCATGGGCCATCAGCGCGGCGTTCACCTGGTAGGGGCGCAGCTGGTTGTGGCGGCGTTCGCGCGCGCTTTGCGGGTCGTGCATGGAAACCCAGGTGTCGGTCACCACCAGATCGGCGCCTTTCACGGCCTCGACCGGGTCGCGCACGATCTCGACATTGGCGCCCTTGGCGCGCGCCTCTTCGACAAAAACCATTTCGGGGTCGAGCGGCGGCGGGCCGGTGAAGGTGAGGTCGAACCCGAACTGGCCCGCGGCATGGGCGAAGCTGGCAAAGACGTTGTTGCCGTCGCCCGACCAGACCACCTTTTTGCCCGTGATCGGGCCGCGATGTTCCTCGAATGTCAGGATGTCGGCCATGATCTGGCAGGGATGGCTGCGGTTGGTCAGCCCGTTGATCACCGGCACATCGGCGTATTCGGCCATTTCCAGCAGCGTCTGTTCCTCGAACGTGCGGATCATGATCATGTCGACATAGCGCGACAGCACGCGGGCGGTGTCGGCGATGGTTTCGCCGTGGCCCAGCTGCATGTCGGTGCCCGACAGCACCATGGTTTCGCCGCCCATCTGGCGCACGCCCACGTCAAAGCTGACGCGGGTGCGGGT
>JAASTF010000127.1 GCA_021767525.1 Paracoccaceae bacterium | reverse complement strand
GACCCCTATACGCTTGCCTCGGGCCTGCCGTCTCCCTCGTACATCGACTGCCGCAAGCTGATCTCGTACCCGCGCATCCGCACGACGCTGATGGATTTCCTGACGGTCACGGTCATGCGCGAGGCCGGGTTCGAGGCGTTCGACAACATCGCCGGCGGTGAAACGGCGGGCATTCCCTTTGCCGCTTTGGTGGCCGAGCGGATGGGCCTGCCGATGACCTATGTGCGCAAAAAGGCCAAGGGATACGGCAAGAACGCCCGGATTGAGGGCGAGATGACAGAAGGCCAGCGCGTGTTGCTGGTCGAGGATCTGACCACCGATGGCGGCTCGAAACTGTCCTTCGTCGATGCGATCCGCGAAACCGATGCGACCTGCGCGCATACGGCGGTGATCTTCTACTACGGTATCTTCCCCGAAACCGAAAAGACGCTGGGCGATCACGGTGTCAGCCTGCATTACCTGTGCACCTGGTGGGACGTTCTGGCCGAGGCGAAAGAGCAAGGCGCGTTTTCCGAGGAAACCCTGGCCGAGGTCGAGTCGTTCCTGCGCGAGCCGCGCGCCTGGCAAAAGGCGCGGATGAATTAAGCTGACGCAAGGTCAGCCAAAGATCGCCCAAGGCGCGGCTTTTCCGCCTACCATATGTTGACGTCCGCTGCCCCGGTGCCGCAAGATACCGGGATGGCGCGGCTACCCACAGTTTATCCACAAAAACATACAATTTGCCGCGACTCGCCCGCCTTTCTATGAACGCGACCGGAGCCGGGGGGACGACCATGAACGAGATAGCCGCATTCAATCCGACCGGGGCCGAGGTGCAGGACGCCGACACCATGCCCCATTCGATCGAGGCCGAGCAGCAATTGCTGGGCGCGATCCTGACGAATAACGATGTCTACGACCGGGTGGCCAGCATCATCACCGCCGCCCATTTCTACGACCCGGTCCACGCCCGTATCTTTGAGGTCGCCGCCGCCCGCATCGCCAAGAACAACCTGGCCAGCCCCGTCACGCTCAAGGCGTTTTTCGAAGACGACGAGGGGCTGAAGGAACTGGGCGGCCCGGCCTACCTGGCCCGTCTGGCCGGGGCGGCAATCAGCGCCTATGCGGTGCGCGACTATGCCCAGATGATCCACGACCTGGCCGTGCGGCGCGAGCTGATCCGCCTGGGCCACGAAATCGTGGACCGCGCGAAAAAGGTCGATATCGACAGCGAGCCCAAGGAACAGATCGTCGCCGCCGAACAATCGCTTTATCGCCTGTCCGAACAGGGCCAAAGCGAAAGCGGGTTCCAATCCTTCCTGCGCGCGGTGACGGATGCGGTGAACGTGGCCAACGCCGCCTACCAGCGCGATGGCGGGCTGGCCGGTGTCTCGACCGGGCTGATCGACATGGACAAGAAACTGGGCGGCCTGCACAAGTCCGACCTGTTGATCCTGGCCGGGCGTCCGTCGATGGGGAAAACCTCGCTGGCGACCAACATCGCCTTCAACATCGCCAAGGCCTATAAAAAGGGCACCCTGCCCGATGGCACCGAGGGCGCGGTGGACGGCGGCGTTGTCGGCTTTTACTCGCTTGAAATGAGCGCCGAGCAGCTGGCCGCGCGTATCCTGTCCGAAGCGGCCGAGGTGCCCAGCGAACAGATCCGGCGCGGCGACATGACCGAGCAGGAATTCCGCCGCTTCGTCGATGCCGCCAAAAGCCTGGAATCCTGCCCGCTGTTCATCGATGACACGCCCGCCCTGCCCATCGCGCAGCTGGCCGCCCGTGCGCGGCGGCTGAAGCGGACGCATGGCCTGGACGTGCTGATGGTCGACTATCTGCAGCTGGTGCGGGGCAGCGGCCGGTCGGAAAACCGGGTGAACGAGATTTCGGAAATCACCATGGGGCTTAAGGCCATCGCCAAAGAGCTGAACATCCCCGTGATCGCCCTGTCGCAGCTGTCGCGCCAGGTCGAAGCGCGCGAGGACAAGCGCCCGCAGCTGTCGGATCTGCGTGAATCGGGCTCGATCGAGCAGGACGCCGACGTGGTGATGTTCGTGTTCCGCGAAGAATACTACAAGGAACGCGAAAAGCCCGGCGATCACGACCTGGAAGCGATGGCCAAGTGGCAAGAAGAGATGGAGCGCCTGCACGGCAAGGCCGAAGTCATCATCGGCAAGCAGCGTCACGGCCCCATCGGCACCGTCGAGCTGTCGTTTGAAGGTCAGTTCACGCGCTTCGGCAACCTGGTCAAACCGTGGCAGCAGGGCGACGCGCCCGACGGGTTCTGATGGCTTGGGCTATTGCGGGCACGGGGTTCTTTCCGGGGCAGCAGATCGCTGTTTCCGGCGGTTAAATCCTGCACATCGTTTTTGTGATTGGACAGGCGCCGGCAACCTGTGGCGCAATGCCGTCATGCGAAACCTGTTTGCCGCCTGCCTGATGTGCCTGGGCACCGCCCTGCCCGCTCAAACCCTTGTCGAGGTCGATGTCGAACTGGTTCTGGCGGTGGATGTGTCCCGCTCGATGCAGCCGGCCGAGCTGGAAATCCAGCGCCGCGGGTATGCGGCGGCGCTGACCTCGGACGCGGTAATGGGCGCCGTGGGGCGCGGGCTGCTGGGCCGCATTGCCGTGACATATGTGGAATGGGCCGGCATGGGCAGCCAGCGCGTGATCGTGCCCTGGACGCTGCTGGAAACACCCGAGGATGCGGCGTGGATCGCCGATCAGATCCTGTTGAACTCGGGTGGCGGGATGCGCCGCACCTCGATCTCGGGGGCGCTGAGGTATGGCGCGCAAGCGATTGAAAGCAATGAATTTCAGGGGCTGCGACGAGTGATCGACATATCGGGCGACGGGCCCAACAACTCGGGCCGCGCGGTGGATGATGCGCGCGACGCGGTGCTGGCGCAGGGCATCACCATCAACGGCCTGCCCCTGATGACCAGCGATGCGCTGTCGTCGCGCTGGGGCATTCCCGATCTGGATGTCTATTACGAGGCCTGCGTGATCGGCGGCCCCGGTGCCTTTCTGATCCCCGTGACCCGGTGGGAGGATTTCGGCGATGCGGTGCGCCGCAAGCTGGTGATGGAAATCGCAGGTCAGCCGCCCCGCATCATCCGTGCGCAGATGCGCCAGAGGCCCGACTACAATTGCCTGATCGGCGAAGAGATTTGGCAACGCAACATGGATATCTTCATGGAGCCGTAAGGCCGGGCCGCCTTTTCTCTTGACCCTGCCCGCGCGTCTGCCAAAACCGCCCCCATGACTGCCGCGACCCTGACAATCGACCTTGATGCCATCGCCGCGAACTGGCGCGCGCTGGATGCCAAAACCGCCTGCGAAACCGCGGCCGTGGTCAAGGCCAATGGCTATGGCTGCGGCGCCGACCGGGTGGCGCGGCGGCTGGCCCGCGAAGGCGCACGGCGCTTTTTCGTGGCCGTCGCCGAAGAAGGCGCCGCCCTGCGGCAGGCGCTGGGTCCGGGGCCGGAAATCAACGTGTTTTCGGGCCATATGCCGGGCGATACCGACATGATCGGCGATCTGGGGCTGGTGCCGATGATCAATTCGCTGGATCAGATGCTGCGTCATCTCGAGGCGCTGCCGGGCCACCCCTTCGGCATTCAGCTCGACACCGGCATGAACCGGCTCGGGATGGAACCCGCCGAGTGGTCCGCCCTGCGCGAGGTGGCAACACAGCAGAACCTGACGCTGGTGATGTCGCACCTCGCCTGCGCGGACGAGCCCGACCATGCCATGAACGCCCAGCAGCTGAAAGTGTTTCGCCAGATGACCGACGGGCTGCGGGCGCCGCGCTCGCTGTCGGCCACGGGCGGCATTCTTTTGGGGCCGGACTATCATTTCGACGTGACGCGCCCGGGCGTGGGCCTTTACGGCGGCCGCCCCTTCGACGATGCGATGCCGGTGGCCCATGTGCAGGTGCCGGTGATCCAGGTCCGCGACGTAGAGGCCGGCGAAACCGTTGGCTATGGCAACACCTGGACAGCCCAGGCGCCCGCGCGCATCGCCACCATCGCCGCCGGCTATGCCGACGGGATCATCCGCGCTATGGGGCCGGACGCCTATGTTTGGGTGGGTGAAACGCCCTGCAAGGTGGTGGGCCGCATTTCGATGGACCTGATCGGCGTCGACGTGACCGGCGTCAGCCCCGAACCGCAGGCGGTGGAATTGCTGGGCCATCACAATGGCGTCGATACGCTGGCCGATGCGGCGGGCACCATCGGCTATGAAATCCTGACCTCGCTGGGCGCGCGCTATCGCCGCCGGTACCACAGCGCATGAGGGCGCTGCTTGCCCCGCTGGGCGCGCTGGGGCGCGTGACGCTGGCGGCGCTGGCGCTGATCGGGCGCGTGGCGCTGTTTGCGCTGGACGCGATCAGCCACATGGCCCGACCGCCCTTTTACGCGCGGGAATTCCTGTCGGCGCTGTTCCAGATCGGATGGCTGTCGCTGCCCGTGGTCGGGCTGACCGCGATTTTCACGGGCGGCGCGCTGGCCTTGCAGATTTACGCCGGCGGCGCGCGTTTCAACGCCGAGGCGGTCGTGCCGCAAATCGTCGCCATCGGCGTGGTGCGCGAGCTGGGGCCGGTTCTGGTGGGGCTGATGATCGCGGCGCGCGTGACATCTAGCATCGCGGCCGAGATCGCCACGATGAAAGTGACCGAGCAGATCGACGCGCTGGTGACGCTCTCGACCCACCCGATGAAATACCTGACCGTGCCGCGCGTTCTGGCCGGGCTGCTGGTGGTGCCGCTGCTGGTGGCGGTTGGCGACGTGATCGGCGTGTTCGGCGGCTATGTGGTGGCGGTGAACAACCTGGGCTTCAACCCGGCGGCCTATCTTAAGAACACCGTCGATTTCCTGGAACCGCTCGACATCATCTCATCGCTGGTCAAGGGGGCGGTGTTCGGCGGCATCGCCACGACGATGGGCTGTTTTTACGGCATGAATTCGGGGCGCGGCGCGCAGGGCGTGGGCGGCGCGACCAAGGGGTCGGTGCAGGCCGCGGCGATCCTGATCCTGGCTGCGAACTTCTTGCTGACGGGGCTGTTTTTCTCGGTATGACGGGCGGGCTTGCCATATCCGCGCCCAAGGGGGCCGCATGATCACGCTGAACGGTGTGCAAAAGGCATTCGGCGCCAACGCGGTGCTGCGCGGCGTCGATCTGACCATCGACAGCGGCACCTCGATGGTCATCATCGGCGGCTCCGGCACCGGCAAATCGGTGCTGTTGAAATGCATCCTGGGGCTGGTCACGCCGGACAGCGGCACCATCACGCTGGACGGGCAAGACGTGGCCAAGGCCGACCGCGACGCGTTTTTGGCGAGATTCGGGATGCTGTTCCAGGGCGGCGCGCTTTTTGACAGTTTGCCGGTCTGGCAGAACGTGGCCTTTCGCCTGCTGCGCGGCAGCCTGAAAAAACCCAAGGACCAGGCGCGCGAGATCGCGATCGAGAAACTGCGCCGCGTCGGCCTGAAACCGGACGTGGCCGACAAGCTGCCCGCCGAGCTGTCCGGCGGCATGCAGAAACGCGTAGGTCTTGCCCGTGCCATCGCCGCCGAGCCCGAGATCATCTTTTTCGACGAGCCCACCACCGGGCTTGACCCGATCATGGCCGGCGTCATCAACGAGCTGATCCGCGAAATCGTGACCGAGATGGGCGCCACCGCCATGACCATCACCCACGATATGAGTAGCGTGCGCGCGATTGCCGACAATGTGGCGATGCTGCATGATGGCGTCATCAAGTGGACCGGCCCGGTGGCGCAGATGGATGCCTCGGGCGATCCGTATCTGGATCAGTTCATCAACGGACGCGCCGAGGGACCGATCGCCGCGGTGCGCTAAGGGGGGTCGATGGACGCCTTTCAACCGAACCCCTGGCTGGTGAATTTCATCCTTCTAAAGGAATTCTTTTACCTGCCCGTCGTGGCCATTCTGGCGCTTTTGCGCAGCGGCGTGGCGCAGGGGCCGTCGCGTCAGGCGGGTATGCTGGCGCTGGTGCTGGCGGTGCTGGGGTCGGCGGCGCAGCTTGGCCCGGCGGTGTTCGGCTTTGGCGGCGGCGCGGTGATGCAGGCGGGCATTCGCGCGGGCGACCTGGCCAATGGCATGGCCCTGCCGCTGGCCGCCAGCCTGCCACTGGCCCTGTCGGCGGTGCTGCGCGGTGTGCGCTGGCGCTGGATCGACCTGGTGCACCTAACCCTGCTGGCCGCGCTTTTGGGCCTTTGGACGCTGACATGGTAGCCGGGGCCTGACGATGCAGACCGCGCTGCGCCTGGCAAACCTTTCGCTGCTGGTCCTGTTCCCCATTGCGTGGTTCGCGCCCCTGATGCGGGCGGGCCTTCTGCCGCTGTTCGGCCTGTCGGAAATCAGCGTCATCAGCGGTCTGCAATCTCTGTGGCAAAGCGACGTGGTGCTGGCGCTGCTGGTGACGGTGTTCGCGCTGTTCGCGCCTTACCTGAAAACGCTGGGCCTGGCGCTGGTGCAATTCGGCTGGCTTGACGGCCGCGCGATGCCGGCGCTGACCGTGCTGGGCAAGCTGGCGATGGCCGATATTTTCCTGATCGCGCTTTACATTACCGTCGCCAAGGGCATCGGCGTGGGCCGGATCGAAACCGCCTGGGGGCTTTACCTGTTCACCGGCTGTATCCTGGCCTCGCTGGCGATCGGCCTGATGTCGAAACAACATGGGCCCTCGCATGGCTCTGTTTCCGGTTAGGTGACAGTGACGGCTTAAAGTTGCGCCGCGCCACGGCAAGTCGCGGGAAACGAAAAAATCTGTTTAGAGATTCGGACAGATCGGCATAAACTTGCCGATAAGACATCTTCGGTTCTGGGGGGAATCTTATGTCTGCGTCGCTGCGCGCTGTGTTCGTTCTTGTATTGGGGCTGCTTCAACGGCTGTCCTATGGTGTCATTCTGGCGGCGGCAGCCTTCGGTATCGTGTCTGTCGGCCTGTCGGCTGCGGGCGTCTGGCCCTGGCTGCAAATCGACCTGGCCTGGGGGGACGCGGCGCTGCCGCAGGCGGGCATCTGGGTGCAATCCGGGCTGGCCGCCCTGGCGGTGATGCTGGCCGCCTTTCTGCCCGCCAGCGGGCGGATCATGGCGCTGGAAAACTCGCATCGCCGGTTCCAGGTCGGGATGCTGGACGTGGCGCGCGCCTATCACCTGGCGCATACCGCCGACCGCGAGGGCGCGTTCCGCCTGTCCTCGGAATTCGATGCGGTGCGCGAAAGGCTGGCGCATCTGCGCCGTCACCCTGACCTGGAAGAGCTTGAGCCGGACCTGCTGGAAATCGCCGCGCAGATGAGCCATGTCAGCCGCGAACTGGCCGAGGTCTATTCCGACGACAAGGTGGCCCGCGCGCGCAGTTTCCTGCAACAGCGCCAGCAAGAGATCGAGCGGTTCAACGCCCGTCTGGACGAGGCCAAGCAGATCGCCTCGGAATTGCGGCATTGGGCGCACCAGGTCGAGCTGGAGGAAAGCGTGGCGGCCAGCCAGCTTCAGCGCCTGCGCACCGAGCTGCACGACCTGCTGCCCGATCTGGGCGCCGAAACGACCGTGGACGGACCCGAGGCCCGGCACCGGTTCGATCTGCCGCGCGCGGCCGAGTAAGGCGCATTTTGCGGTTTGACCGTCCCCGCGCCTTGCGGCACTAAGCGGTCATGGCAAAAACACCCAGCTTCACCTGCACGGCCTGTGGCGCGTCGCACAGCAAATGGTCCGGCCGCTGCGACGCCTGCGGCGAATGGAATTCCATCGTCGAAGAGGCGCCGCTGTCTGCCGGCCCCGCGTCGAAATCGCTGGGGGCCTCGCGCGGGCGCGCGGTGGCGCTGACCGACCTTGCGACCGAAGAAACGCCACCCCCCCGCACCCAATCGGACCTGGACGAGCTGGACCGCGTTCTGGGTGGCGGGCTGGTGCCTGCCAGCGCGATCCTCGTGGGCGGCGATCCGGGTATCGGCAAATCCACCCTTCTGTTGCAGGCCGCCGCGCAATTCGCACGGTCAGGGCTGAAAACCATGTATGTCAGCGGCGAAGAGGCAAGCGCCCAGGTGCGGATGCGCGCGCAACGGCTGGGCCTGTCGGATGCCCCCGTTCAGCTGGCCGCCGAAACCAACCTGCGCGACATCCTGACGACACTGGACACCGAGCGCCCGCAACTGGTCATCATCGACTCGATCCAGACCATGTGGGCCGACAATGTCGACAGCGCGCCGGGCAGCGTCAGCCAGGTGCGCGCCGCCGCGCATGAATTGACCACCTTTGCCAAGCGCCGTGGCGTCAGCGTGGTGATGGTGGGCCATGTCACCAAAGAGGGGCAGATCGCCGGCCCGCGCGTCGTGGAACACATGGTCGACACGGTGCTTTATTTCGAGGGCGAGCGCGGCCACCAGTTCCGCATCCTGCGCGCGGTCAAGAACCGCTTTGGCCCGGCCGATGAAATCGGCGTGTTCGAGATGACGGGCCGCGGGTTGGCCGAGGTGGCGAACCCCTCG